>MNXL01000045.1 GCA_001871755.1 Anaerolineae bacterium CG2_30_64_16 | reverse complement strand
GACAAATCTGCTCAAGCCGAGTCCGTGACTCGGCGGGCGAGCGGCAGATCACGGATCCGCCTTGAGCTGCCCCGGACTATTGAGAAGTCGCCATGAATTTCATTCACCACCAAGTATGAAAACGGGCAGCGAACGTCCATTTTCAGATCAGTGGTCCATGCCAGGCGCGGCGCCACGGCGGATGAAAACGTTCGTAGTGACGACTTTAGTCGTCCTGTGGCAGACGAACGACTGAAGTCGTTACTACGAACCCACCCGGCGGCGATTTTCAGATCAGAAACCATGCAAGCAAAACGTGATTTTCGATCTACCACGGCACCACAGGACGCAGGTACAGCGCATCCCCATCGGCTATGGCCCGGCCGGCCCCATTGCAGACCACCTGCGTGGCCACGGTGCCGTCGAAATACTCGATGCCAACCGTGCCCGGCACGGGTGATGTTAGCGTCAGATACTGCAACAGCAACCGGCCGTCGCTTTGCATCACCAACTGGAAGGTGTGCGGCGGATCACCGGCAAACCGCCGCATCTGGTACCAGGTGATCACGTAGCGGTCGGGGTCTGGCTGATGCAGGTAGACCTGCCCACCCAGGTTGGGATTCCAGTCCTGCCAGAGGGCGTAGATCGCGTTGTTGGGAGTGGTGGCCGTGGGCAGGCAACTATTCTGATTATATTTGGCCCCGGCAGCCGGCGTGTCGAAAAACACCAGCCCGTTGTCCGAAGCCCGGATGGTGGCATAGGTGCGGTCGTAAAAACGGAACGGGAACGGCAGCAGCAGTTGGCGCGCGCTGTCGTTTTCCAGGTTGAGCGGCTGACCGTCCAGCAGGGGATCGATCCAGGCCACGCGCGTGCTCTCCTTGGCAATGAAGGGCACGAATGTTTGGCGCATCGTGTTTGTGATTTGCAGGCGCACCGGGATGGTGAAGCCGCCGACCTGAGGATAGAGCGACTGCACCTGCACCGTGCCGGTGTACACGCCCGGAGACAGCGCGGTCGGGCCGGCCCGCAGCGTCAGGGTACCGGGGGTACTGAAGTTCGTGGCATCGCTGGTCGGGATGACGGTAAGCCAGTGGCCCCCCTGCGTCACCGTCGCCTGCCACCATACCGCCTGATCGCTGGGGTTGGTCAACTTGAGGCGGACGCTTTGTTGCTGGACCGGTCCACCCAGGGTGAAGGACTGAACGCCAGCGACCGGCGCCAGAGAGGGCGGGTAGGCCCAACGCACCGCCTTCGCCACGTTCAACCGGCCATAGCCGAAATAGTCGTTGCGGCCGGTCGGGTAAGGATCGGAGCCGATCTTGTCCGCGGTGTTCTTGAGGATGTCGGCTACCTGGGTATAGGTCGCCGCAGGGATCAGGGTCCAGACCAGCGCGGCGGCCGCGGAGACCAGCGGCGTTGCCATCGAGGTGCCGTATTCAAAACCGTAGCCGTGAGGCGTGGTGCTCCAGATCTGATCGCTCGAGACGCCGCCCGGCGCGGCGAGTTGGACGTAGGACTTGTAGCCGGAGTAGTTTGCCCAGTTATCGTAATGATCAGTCGCGGCCACCGTCAACACGCCGCCGTAGGCGGCCGGGTAGTAGTTGGGGTTGGTCTGATAGTTGCACTGCCAACTGCCCTGGGCGCAGTTGCCGACCGCGGCCACGATCAGGACGTTGCGGGCCAGCGCATAGTTCACGGCCGTCTGCAAGCGGCTGCTCGAAGAAAACCCGCCCAGGCTCAGGTTGATCACCTGAGCGCTGCTGTCCGCGGCGCGCTCGATCGCGGTCGCGATATTTTCATAAGTGCCGCTACCACTGGCGTCCAACACCTTCAGCGGCAAGAGCTTGACCGTGGCAGCCAGGCCGGCCACCCCGAAGCCGTTGTTCGCCCCGGCCGCCAGGATGCCCGCCACGTGGGTGCCGTGGCCGAAGTCGTCCGTTGGATCGTTGTCGGAATTGACGTAGTCCCAGCCAGGCAACAACCGGTTGGCAAACTCCGGGTGAGAGCGGTCGATGCCCGAGTCGATCAGCGCGACGACGAAAGAGTAGCTGCCGGTAGTCACGTCCCAGGCCGCGGGCGCGCCAATCCGCCGTATGTTCCACTGATCGCCGATGAACGGGTCGTTGGGGTAGCCGGCCACTCCCTCCACCGCCAGGGTTCGAGCGTGCGGCGCCTGCTCCAGGGTGGTGTCGCTGGCCTGGGGATAGACGACCTGAACAAGATAGTTGGGTTCGGCATAGGTGACCCACGGCAACGCTGCGAGGCGACGGATTTCGGCCACTTCCTGCCCGACCGGCGCCGCCAGCCGGGCCGCGCCATGCGCGGGGTGCGCGTCCAACACCGCCAACCCGGTGCGGGCCGCCACGATTTCGGCCATCTGCTGCCAGGCCCGGCTCTCCCGGTCCTCGTCCAACCTCTCCGTACTGGCCAAAGCCGGCAGACCGGCCGCGCCAGGACGCCAGCCAATCAGCACCTCGCCGGGCACAAAGACCGCGTTTTCGCCGGCCGACCCCGGCACGCCAGCCCCGGCCGGCCGAACGGAGATCACGGGCCACAACAACGACACACAAACGCCCCAAACCAACAGGGTCCACCACCGAAACTGAGGCCTGACGTTAGGGATGAGACGCATGAGCACGCACCCACTAGCCCGCGATCAGCTCGAACGGCTCGGGGCTGTCCACCATTGCGGCTGCGGGCGGCACGACCACTTCGGGTTGCCCACCTTCACCCACGACCACTTCGAGTTGCCCACCTTCGCCCACGATCACCTTCACCGTGTCCCCCGCCTTGAACTCACCGGCCAGCAGGCTCTCGCTCAGGCGATCCTCGAGTCTGTCCTGGATGACCCGGCGCAGCGGGCGCGCGCCGTACTCCGTGTCGTAGCCGGCCTCGGCGATCAACTCCTTGACCGCCTCGGTCACTTCGAGATGAATCTGCTGTTCGGTCAACTGGGCCCGCACCCGGTTCAGCTCCAGATCCACGATCTCCCTGATCTGCGCCTTGGTCAGGCTGCGGAACACCATGACGCCATCCAGACGGTTCAAGAACTCGGGCCGGAAGGTGCGCTTGAGCGCCTCGGTCACGCGCTCCCGCATCACGTTGTATTCGTCTTCTTGTTGCTGAGTCTCATCGCGCGCCACAGCAAAACCCAGGGCGCCCCCGTGCTTGATCAGACTGGCCCCCACATTGGAGGTCATGATCAGGATCGCGTTGCGAAAATCGACCCGCCGGCCCTTGGCGTCGCTCAGGTTGCCGTCTTCCATGATCTGGAGCAACATGTTGAACGCCTCGGGATGGGCCTTCTCGATCTCATCCAGCAGGACCACGCAATAGGGCCGGCGACGGACCGCCTCGGTCAATTGGCCGCCTTCCTCGTAGCCGATGTAACCCGGAGGCGCGCCGACCAACCGGCTGACGTTGTGGCGCTCCATGAACTCGCTCATGTCCAGTTTGATCAACGCGTCCTCGGAACCGAACAGGAACTCGGCCAGGCTCTTGGCCAACAGCGTCTTGCCGACGCCGGTGGGGCCCAGGAATATGAAAGTGCCGATGGGGCGCTTGGGATCCTTCAAGCCGGTGCGGGCCCGGCGCACCGCCTTGGCGATGGCCACCATGGCCTCATCCTGGCCTACCACGCGCTTGTGTAGATAGCTCTCCATCTCCAGCAGCCGCACAGTCTCCTGGCCCATCAACCGTTGCAACGGGATGCCGGTCCACATCCCCACCACTTCGGCGATATCCTCCTCGCCGACAGTCGGCAGCGGCGCCAGCTCCTGCCAACCCCGGCGCAATTGCTCCAACTTGCGCTCCAGATCGACCTCGCGCGAGCGCAGGTCAAAGGCATCCTCGTACCGTTTGGCCTCGACGGCCTCGACTTTCTGGCGTTGGGTCGATTTCAGCTCTCGGAAGGTCTCGCGCAGGCTGGTCGCGTACGGCGCCTTGTACATGCGCACGCGACTGGCGGCCTCGTCCATCAGGTCGATCGCCTTGTCCGGCAAGAAACGATCCGGCACGTAGCGGGCGGAAAGCCGGGCTGCAGCGTTCAACGCCTCTTCGGCGATCCGCAACTGGTGATGTTGCTCGTAGGCGGGCGAAACCCCCCGCAGGATCTCGATGGTCTCCTCGATGGTCGGCTCTTCGACCAGCACCGGCTGGAAGCGCCGTTCCAACGCCGCGTCCCCCTCGATATACTTGCGATACTCGTCGAGAGTCGTTGCGCCGATGCATTGGAAGTCCCCGCGCGCCAACGCCGGCTTCAGCAGATTGGCCGCATCCACACTGCTGCCGGCCGCGCCCGCACCCACCAACATGTGCACCTCATCGATGAACAGAATGGCGCCGGAATTGGTGATCTCTTGAATGACCCTTTTCAGGCGCTCCTCGAACTGGCCGCGGTACATCGTGCCCGCCACCAGCGCCCCCACATCCAGCATCAGCACCCGCTTGTCGATCAGCGGCTCGGGCACATCACCGTTGACGATCCGCTGCGCCAGCCCCTCGACGATGGCGGTCTTGCCCACGCCTGGCTCGCCGATCAGAGCCGGGTTGTTCTTGGTGCGCCGGCTGAGGATCTGGATCACGCGCTCGATCTCTTTTTCGCGGCCGATCACCGGATCCAGCTTGCTGCCTTCCGCCCGTGCGGTGAGATCCATCCCCAACTGGTCGGTCAGCGGGGTCTTGCTTTCCCGCTTGCGGTTGGCGGTTTCCCGCACCTGTCCTTCCAGGATCGCCCGGTTGGTCTGCGTGCGAATCTCATCGAGCTTCAAGCCCATGCGCCGCAAGACGTCTGCCGCGATGCCATCGGATTCTTGCAACAGCCCCAGCAACAGGTGCTCGGTGCCGATGTTCGGATGCCCCATCTGCCGCGCCTCTTCCACGGCCACCTCGATGACGCGTTTGGTGCGCGGTGTCAGCGTGGGCCGGCCATACGGCGGCCGTTCATTACGCGGGACCAGCCGCTCCACCGCGCGCGCCAGTTCAACCGGGGTCGCCTTCATCTCACGCAGCACACGTGACGCCAGGCCGCTTTCCTCTTTCGCCAGCCCCAACAGCAGATGCTCGGTGCCCACGTAATTGTGATTCAACCGGCTTGCTTCCTGATGGGCGATCTGCAACACATGACGGGCGTGCTTTGTAAATCGTTCCAGATTGTCAGCCATAATATTCCATCCTCACCATCCCATACTCAGCGGATGACACCCTTGCTATCGAAACACCTGAGAAATCTAGCCAGCCCTATTATACCACATCGAGCAAGCGACGTCGTAAGCGGGCATCCGCTGACTCGGCGCCATCTCAGTCGCACAACACAGGAGCCGCGGGCGCCTGCGCTGGGCGCAATGCGTGGTACGTGGTGCGTGGTCGGCTACCCAATCCGCAACACGCGATTCGTGCCCAGGCGCATCATCGCCCCCACAGCGCCAACCCATCTGGCATGCATCCATAACAAAAAGAGCGGGACACTGCGTGTCTCCGCTCCTTTGAGTCAGCTATAGCGTTCAAACAGTGACCTCGATCCACTATTTAAGCTTAGGCCATCTCTGGAATCACCTCCGGCGCGGCCCGCATTTGCTCGTTGGCCGGCTCATCCTCTGTTTCGGACTTTGTGTCTTCGACTTCCTGGCGCCAATCGACCTCGACGTAGGCGTCTTCGGTCGCCTGGCGCAGGCTCAACCCAACGCGACGACGCTGCGGGTCGATACGGATGATGCGCACCTGGACCTCATCGCCTTCCTGGACGATCTCTTTCGGGTGGTTGACCCGATAGTCCGCCAGCTCGGAGATGTGGATCAGCCCTTCGATGCCCTCGTCGATCTTGGCGAAGGCGCCGAAGTTGGTCAGCTTGGTGATCGTCACCGTGATGACCTGGCCCACGGTGTAAGTGTCGTGGATCACGCTCCAGGGCTCGGGCGTCATCTTGCGGAGGCTCAAGGCGATCCGTTTGCGCACCTCATCCACGTTCAGGACGTAGACCTGGACCTTCTGACCCACGTGCACCACCTCGCTGGGATGTTCGACCCGATGCCAGGCCAGCTCCGACAGATGAATCAGCCCGTCGGCCCCGCCCAGATCTACAAACGCGCCGAACTGCGCGATGCTGGTGATGATCCCATTGACGGTATCACCCTTGTTCAGCTCCGAGAGCAGACGTTCCTTCTGGTCCTTGCGCCAATCGCGCATCGCCGCCCGCTCCGAGAGGATCAGCCGATTGCGCCGGCGGTCCAACTCGACCACTTTGAGTTGCATGGTCTGGCCGGTCAACTTGGCCCACCGCTCCTCCGGGTCAACGCTGGCATCCTGTTGCATTTGCCACCGGTTAGAGAGCTGCGACGCGGGCACAAACCCGCGCACGCGCCCCATGCGTACGATCACACCGCCGCGGTTGTAGCCCGTGACCACGCCCTCGAAGACGTCCTGCGACTGAAGCAACTCATCGGCCTGTCGCCAATCCTGCTCTTGCTGCGCACGGCTCAGCGAGATGACGACATTGCCGTCGCGGTCCTCCGTATGGATGACGTAGGCTACCACCGGTCCGCCCACTGATAGCTCCCGCAGGAACTCTGGATCCAGGCGGTCCAACTCGCGATTGTCGACAACAGCATCGGACTTGTAGCCAATATCGACGAGGATCTCCGAAGGGCTGATGCTGACGATATGCCCATCGACGATGTCACCGGCGCGCAGTTGCGGAAAATCGAACGCGCCTGGTGGCAACGCGTCCATGGAATTGACATCTTCCGCAGCTTGGGCCGGCTGCAGCACATCCAAATCGTTCATGCGAATTAGGACTCCCTCTCCAACAAAGAATGTCTGGGATTATAATACCAGACCAGACAAAACGCAAGTGTTATGGCGCCGGGTTAGTAATTCCAAACACACCCTACATGTAATTACTCAGCCATAGACGCCGGGCACTTGAATCTGCGCCTACAAGGGCGATTTTGTTCTGATGAGCGCTCAAATATCGACAGTAAGTGCC
The DNA here is from genome assembly GCA_001871755.1 of Anaerolineae bacterium CG2_30_64_16. Classification (GTDB taxonomy): domain Bacteria; phylum Chloroflexota; class Anaerolineae; order CG2-30-64-16; family CG2-30-64-16; genus CG2-30-64-16. The sequence continues at coordinate 15,242 of MNXL01000045.1, read as the reverse complement.
CGGCGCCTGAGCAGTTACCCCTACATGTGGAATTCCCGGCGCAGCGTCAACGCGGCACGTAAGCGACCATCTCGATCTCGACCCGTCCGTTCTGGGGCAGCGCCGCCACCTGCACCGCGGAGCGCGCGGGCGCAGCGCCAACGAACCGTGCGCCATAGATCGCGTTGACGGTCTGAAAGTCGGCCAGATCGGCGAAGAAGATGGTGGTCTTCACCACGTCGGCCAACCCCGCGCCGGCCTGCGCCAGGACCGCGGCCAGGTTGTCGAGCGCCTGCCTGGCCTGCGCGGCCACACCCTCACGCAACGCGCCGGTGGCCGGGTCGAGGCCCAGTTGACCGGCAGTGAAGATAAAGTCGCCGGCCCGCACGGCCTGGCTGTATGGGCCAAGCGCCGCCGGCGCGGCCGAAGTCGAAATCGTCTCTCGCATCATTGCCCCCTGAGATACCTCCAAGTTCCCTGCAAGTGCCCTTCCAACACGTATCCTCTCAATGATCTGGGGGAAAGTGCCTGGCACTTCCGAAAAGTGCCAGGCACTTGACAGAGCTGCCCCTGAAAATTGAGAGGATACTCCAACACCCCAACCTCAAAGGCCGTCAGGAGAACGCGCATATCGTCAACTCACCACAAAATTGAGCAGCTTGCCGCCGGCGAAGATGACCTTGCGGACGGTCTTGCCCTCCAACCAGCGTTGGATCAGCGGGCTCGCCAGGGCCAATTCGCGAGCCTCAGCCTCACCGATGTCGGCAGCCGCCTCGATCTTGTCCCGCACCTTGCCGTTGATCTGCACCACCAGGATGACAGTCTCCGCTTTGGCCAGTTCGGGATCCCACACAGGCCAGGGCTGGACGTGAATGCTGTCGGCGGCCTGGAAGAGACCCGAAGGGTTTTCAGAAACCCTTCGGGTCTGGACACGCCGCTGCCACAGCTCCTCGGCGATGTGTGGCGTTTCCGGCGCCAACATCAGCAGCAGCATGTCCAGCGCCTCCTCCCAGGCCGATGTGCCGTAGACGGCGGTCTCCCTGGCCTTGACCAGATAGTTGTTGAACTCCATCAAGGCCGCAAGCAGCGTGTTGAACTTGAACGCCTCGATGTCCTCGGTCACCTTGCGTAACGTCTTGTGCGTTACGTGCTGCAGCTCGCGGACCTGCGCCGCGATCTTTGGCCCCTGACTCCTGCCCCCTGATGCCTGTCCCTCGTCCTCCGCGACTACATTCCAAACCCGCTCCAGGAAGCGTCGCACACCCTCGATGCCCTGTGAATTCCACGGGCCACCCGCGTCCCACGGACCGATGAACATCAGGTACGCGCGCACGGTGTCCGCGCCGTAGCGCTCGACCCACTCATCCGGCGCAACCACGTTGCCCTTGCTCTTGCTCATCCGGTTGCCGTCCGGCCCCAGGATGATGCCCTGGTTGAACAAGCGCAACATCGGCTCCGCGAACGGCGCCACACCCATGTCGCGCAACGCCTTCGTGAAGAAGCGCGTGTAGAGCAGGTGCATGGTGGCGTGTTCCGGGCCGCCGGTGTATTGGTCTACCGGCAGCCAATAGTTGCCCGCCTCCGGCTCCCAGGGCGTGTCGTCCGGTCGCAGCTTCTGCCCCGCCTTCCAGTAGGGGGTCACATAGGCATAATGATACCACGAGGAACACATGAAGGTATCCATCGTGTCGGTCTCCCGCTGGGCTGCGCCGCCACACTGCGGGCATCTGACATTCAAGAAACCTGCGTGGAACTTCAGCGCGTTTTCGCCGGTCGCGGGGATCTCCGCGTCCTCGGGCAGCAGCACGGGCAGATCCTCGTACGGCGCCGGCACAGTGCCACAGGCCGGACAGTAGATTATCGGGATCGGCGCGCCCCAATAGCGTTGCCGGCTGATCAACCAGTCGCGCAGCCGATAGTTGACGGCGAACTTGCCGACACCCTGCTCCGCCAGCCACCGGGTGACCTGGGCCTTGGCCACGGCGCCGGCCGTACCGGAAAACGCCTCGGAGTGGATCATCGTCCCATAATCAGCATGATATAGCACGTTCCGATACCACTCGACCGCCCACCACATGCTCATTGAGGTGGCGAACTGGCGCGTGTAGTCGTAGCCGGCGTGGCAGCGCGCCATGATCGCCGCATCGGCCGCGGCCGAGTCCAGCGCCAGCGGGCCATCGTGGAACACCACCTGCCAGCCCCGGCCGACCACGTCCGCCCAATGGCCGGCTTTCAGATGCGCCTGGAGCAGTGCGACGTAGGCCCTGACTTGCTCATCCCCGTGCAGCGTCACCGCGTAGAACCGGCCGCGGTCGGGGATCGCCAGCCACTCCCACGCGAAACCGGCCGCGCTCAACGCGGCGCCAAAATCGCCGGGCACCGAGCCGTCCCACACCGCGCTCTTGGCCAGATCGTCAGGCCGCTCGATCACCGGGATGATCGGCAGCCCGAACTTCAGCGCAAACGCAAAGTCGCGCTCATCGTGCGCGGGCACGGCCATGATCGCGCCGGTGCCGTAGGTCACCATGACATAATCGGCGATCCAGATCGGGATCCGCCGGCCGTTGACCGGGTTGATCGCGTACGCGCCGATGAAGACGCCGGTCTTCTCCTTGTCGGCCGCGGTGCGCTCGATCTCGGTCTGGCGATCGGCCTGGAGCCTGTACGCGTCCACCGCTGCCCGATGCTCCTCGGTCGTCAGTTTCTCCACCAGCGGATGTTCAGGCGCCAACACCATGAAGGTCGCGCCCCACAAGGTATCGGGGCGGGTTGTAAATACGGTGATCGCGTCGGTACCGGGTATTGGGTATTGGGTATTGGGTATTGCGGTGTCTGCTGATTGGACACCAATCCCTGATCCCGAATCCCCCATATCTATCGGAAAAGTGACCTCCGCGCCCTCGCTTCGCCCGATCCAGTTGGTCTGCATGGTGCGGATGCGTTCCGGCCAGTCGATGCCGTCGAAGCGCAGTAACTCATCCGCGTAGTCGGTGATCTTGAAGAACCACTGCTCCAGCTCCTTCTTGATCACGGGCGTGCCGCAGCGCTCGCAGTGGCGGTCTTCGCCCCACACCTGTTCACGCGCCAGCGTGGTGTTGCAGTGCGGGCAAAAATCCACCGGCGCAAACTTGCGATAGGCCAGGCCATGTTCGTAGAGCTTCAGGAAAAACCACTGCGTCCAGGCATAATAGCGCGGGTCGCACGATACCGCCTCGTGATCCCACGCCCACATCGCGCCCATACTGCGCAGTTGCGCGCGCATCCGCTCGATGTTCGCCATGGTCCAGGTGTAGGGGTGGATGCCGTGCTTGATAGCCGCGCCTTCGGCCGGCAGCCCGAACGCGTCGAAGCCGATAGGGAAGAAAACGTTGTACCCCTTCATCCGCCGATAGCGCGCGGCGGCGTCGGACGGCGTCATCGCATACCAATGGCCGATGTGCAGGTCGCCGGACGGATAAGGGAGCATGGTCAAGAAGTAGAACTTGGGGCGCTCCGGGTCCTCACGCGTGGCATACAGGCCACTTTCTGCCCAGAGCTTCTGCCATTTGGGTTCGATCTCTTGTGAAATGTACTTATCTGCCATCAAGACTCCGTCATGGTAAACGAAAAATCCCCTTCGCCACAGGGACGAAGGGGACTCCGCGGTACCACCCTGGTTGCCGGTAGTGGAGCTGAGGGGATTCGAACCCCTTGCCTCTTGAATGCCATTCAAGCGCTCTCCCAATTGAGCTACAGCCCCAGATATGAGCCGACCACTCGGTGTATGCTGTATCGGGCAAACCCGGCGCAGGCTAGGGCGGGTGAGAACCCGGCGTTTCACCTGCGCAGCTCCCGGACGAGTTCAGCCTCAACGGTGGGTCCCATACCACCTGCGGAGTTTCCACTCCCTCCCCGCTCTCTATGGAACTGGCTTACTACTTCCGTTCATCACCGGCCTATCCAGTTGGTAACCCAGTGGAGCTGAGGGGACTCGAACCCCTTGCCTCTACAGTGCGATTGTAGCGCTCTCCCAGATGAGCTACAGCCCCGCGGGCAAATGACAGTATAGCCGGGATGGGTATTACTGTCAAATCGGTGATCCCCAAACAGTGCCGCCTTTGGTCTTTCGCCACTTCGTGTTAGAATAACGCTCCGACTTTCACGTTGGAGCATTTTCTGTGGTCCTCGAGAACTATTATTTGTACCGTCTGGCCATCTGGCTGGTGACGCGACTGCCGCGCCCATTCGTTTACTTCTGCGCCGGCTTGCTCGCTGAGTTCAACTTCGCTCTTGATCGGCGCTCACGCCACGGTCTCTTCGCCAACCAGGCGCGCGTCCTCCCACCGGACACCGGTCGCCTGGCACGCTGGCGCGCCGCACGGGCCGCGTTCCGCAACTTCGCGTACGCTATCGTTGACTTCTTCCGCATCCCGCTGATGAATCGCGCCAACATGGACCAGTTTGTCGCCGAAATGGTCGGCTGGGAGCATGTGCAGGCGGCCATGGACGCGGGTAAAGGCGGGATCTTCGTCACCCTCCACATGGGAAGCTGGGAGCTGGGCGCCGCCTACCTGGCGCTGCGCGGGCTGCCGATCACGGTGGTGGCCTTGCCCCATCGCGACTCGCGCATCGATCAGATCTACCTGGACAGCCGCCTGCGTTCTGGCATGGAGATCGTGCCGGTGGGCGGCGCGTTGCGCAAGATGCAGGACGCCCTGGCGCGCGGGCGGTTTGCCGCGCTGGCGTCGGACCGCGACGTGTCGGGCCACGGCCCGCTGCTACCATTCTTCGGCAAAGTCACACACATCCCGGACGGCCACGCCAGGTTGGCGCTGCGCACCGGCGCGTGGATCTTCCCCGCGTGCATGTACCGCCGACCCGATGGTCAGCCCACGATCGACATCCGGCCCCCCATCATCCCCGACCCCGCGACCGACACCGAGGAGAGCCTGACGCTGCGCTGTTTGACCGTCCTGGAGGAATTCATCCGCGCCCGACCAGAGCAGTGGTCGTCGTTCTACGATCTGTGGAGCGAGACCGAGCTGCCGGTGGCATAGCGCCGGTCACTGCGCCAGTAGACCCCGCAAGGCCGCGATTTGCGCCTGCACGGCCGGCCGTGCGGCGCCACCGGTCGCGGCGCGCTGTTCGACCGAGCGCTCGAAGTCCCAGACCGCGGCCATTTCCGCGTCGAAGTGTGGGCTGATCGCTTGCAGCGCGGCCAGCGGCACGTCGCGCAGCGCGCACCCCAACGCCTCGGCCCGCTGTACGACCTGCCCGACGAGATGGTGGCTCTGGCGGAACGGCACCCCGCGGCGCACCAGCGCGTCGGCCAGGTCGGTGGCCAGCAGTTCATCCCCCAGCGCCGCCTCCATGCGGTCCGGGCGGATGGTCAACGTCTCCAACGCGCCGCGGGCCACCGGCAGGGTCAGCGCCAGGGTGTCGACCGCGTCGAAGAGCGGTTCCTTGTCCTCCTGAAGATCCTTGTCGTAAGCGCTGGGCAGCCCCTTCAGCGTGGTCAGCAACCCCACCAGATCCCCGTGGAGACGACCAGCCTTCCCGCGCAGCAGTTCCAGGGAGTCCGGGTTCTTCTTCTGCGGCATCAGGCTGGAGCCGGTGCTGTACGCGTCCGCCAGGGTCACGAACCCGAACTCGCGACTGCTCCACAGGATCAGGTCCTCGGCCCAGCGGCTGAGGTGCACCCCCAACAGCGTGGCCCAAAAGAGAAATTCGGCCACAAAATCGCGGTCGCTGACCGCGTCCAGGCTGTTCGGGCTGACCGCCGCGCAGCCCAGGTCCGCGGCCAGCGCGGCGCGGTCGATCGAGAAGGGGCAGCCCGCCAACGCGCCGGAACCGAGCGGCAGCACATTCACGTGGGGCAGCAGATCGGCCAGTCGGGCGCGGTCGCGTTGCCAGGCCCACGCGTGGCTCAGCAGCCAGTGGCTCCAGCGGATCGGCTGCGCGGGCTGGAGGTGCGTGTAACCCGGCATCAGCACGTCGATCTCCGCCTCGGCGCGGTCAGTGGCGGCGCGGATCAACGCGGCCAACGCCTGGTCCAGCTCAGCGACCTGTCCGCGCAGCCACAGCCGAAGATCGGTGGCGACCTGGTCGTTGCGGCTGCGGCCGGTGTGCAGCTTGCCCGCCACAGCGCCGATCCGTTCGGTCAACCGGCGCTCGATGAAGCTGTGGATGTCCTCGTCGGCCGCATCGACGAACGCGGCGGCCGGGTCCGCGGCGATCTCGTCCCGGACCGCCTCCAGACCCCGGATGATCTGGTCCCGCTCGTCCTCGGTCAGCAGCCCGGCGCGCCAGATCGCGGTCGCCCAGGCCACCGAGCCGGTGATGTCGGCGTCCCACAGCCGCCAGTCGAACGGCAATGACGCGTTGAACCGCGCCATGAGTGGATCAGTCTGGCCGGCGAACCGGCCACCCCAAAGTGGGGACATAGGTTACCTCGACGTTGGATGTTGAAGGGGAAAGGCCGCGACAGATCCCTACTCGTCGCGGCGCAGCCTTTCGATCTCAATGCGACCATGGAGTTGGCCGAGCTCAGGATCGCCGGAAACGAGGATGGCGCCGGTCCGATCCGCCAACGCTACAGCGAAAGCGTCCGCGTATGAGATGGCGTATTCCAGCTTGAGATCTGCCGCGGCCATCACCATCTCATCGGAAGCCGGAACAATCGTCAGCTTGAGATGTCGAATCTTCTCAAGAGCGTCCGTTGCGTCGGCCCGGTCGCTCCGCTTTCCCACGCGGTAGTAGACCTCACCCAGATTGATGATGGAAAGCAGCAGTTTGACCTGGTCCCGTTCCCCCTCCAGAAGTAGCTCCCGAACGCGAGAAGCCGCCGGCTCTTCAGCCTGGAGCAGCGCCAGCAGCGCCCACGCATCAAGAACGAACTGTTCGATCATTCTCGATCTCACGCTGATGTTCGCGCTCCAGATCACCGAGTAAATCGTGGCCGGCAAACCGACCATAAAGCGCGTCGATCGGCGAAGCGGCTGCCACCGGCTCCAGGATGATCTTCTGTTCGACAACTTGCACCCGAAACTGGGTTCCGGGTGCAAGATTCAGGTCACGCCGGACCGTTAGGGGGATCACCAATTGCCCCTTGGAAGATAACCTGGCCAACATACTGATACCCTCTTTCTTTATCTCTGCCGTCTTACTGCAACGTGCGTATTGTAAGACGCAATAACGCTTCTGTCAACCAGAGAAGCGCCAGGTGCCCCACGTGATCCGCAAAACGCAGGAGATCACTCCCACGCGCTGGCCGTATTCAGCGTCTCCATCTCTTCCCCGGTGAGCCGCACGCCCGCCGCAGCCAGGCTCTCGTCGAGCTGCTCCACCGAGTTGGCGCCAACGATCGGCGCAGTGATGACCGGTTGGCTCAGCAGCCAGGCGAGCGCGGTCTGGGCCACGGTCAACTCCCGCATCTTGGCGACCACTTCCAGCGCCTGGAGGATGGCGAAGCCGCGCTCGTCGAAGTAGCGCTTCTGGATCCCGTCAGCGCGGGCGCTGGTGGGCACGGCGTCGCGACGGTACTTGCCGGTGAGAAAGCCGCCGGCCAACGGGCTGTAGGGGATCACGCCGATTCCTTCATCCTGGCAGAGCGGCCGGAGCTCGCGCTCGAACTCAGCGCGGTGCGCCAGGTTGTAGTGCGGCTGGAGTGAGTCGTAGCGGGCCAGATTGAGCCTATCGCTGGCCCACAGCGCTTTGGCCAGCCGCCAGGCAGAGATGTTGGAGCAGCCGATGTAGCGCACTTTGCCCGCCCGCACCAGGTCATCCAGCGCCCGCAGCGTCTCCTCGATCGGCGTCTCCTCGTCTACCCAGTGCGTCTGGTACAAGTCGATGTGATCGGCGCCCAGCCGGCGCAGCGAATCCTCGCAGGCCCGCATCAGGTGCGCGCGGCTGAGCCCTTCGCCGTTCGGCCCGTCCCACATCTGGCCGCGCGCCTTGGTCGCCAGCACCATCTGGCCCCGATTCCCGCGCGCTTTCATCCACCGGCCGATGATCTCCTCGGAGACACCGCCGGGGTTGCCGGCGGCCCAGCGCGAGTAGACGTCGGCGGTGTCGATGAAGTTGCCACCGGCTGCGACGAATACGTCCATCACCGCGAACGCCGTCGCCTCGTCCGCGGTCCAGCCGAATTGCATCGTGCCCAGGCCCAGCTCGGAAACCTTCAGGCCAGTGCGGCCCAGTTTACGATAGTCCACCTGGATCCTCCCCCCGTGTGGCAGCGAATCGGAGCGTCAGAACCCGTCGTCAGGGTTCACCCACATCCTATCATAACTAAACTGCCGGCGCAACCCACTTCTCTCCAGTCAATATCGCAGCAGGGACACACCCCGGGGCTGTGGCCGGGTTTCCAGTTTCCAGCTTCCAGTTTCCAGCCTATGTCCGATAGTGCCCGTTGATACTCACATACTCGTGGCTCAGGTCGCACGTCCAGACGGTCGCCTGCCCGTCACCGAGACCGAGCGCGATCGTGACCGTGATCTCCGGCGCGGCGAAGATCGCACTGGCGGTTGCCTCGGAGTACGCCAGCGGCTGCCCACCGGCCACGAGCTGAAGGGGGTGAGCGGGTTGCGCCGACTCGCTGATCCGCTGATCCGCTGATCCGCCGGCCCCCGTCGCGATCCACAGGTCGGTCCGCGCCGGGTCCACCTCCGCGCCCGAATAGCCCACCGCGGCCAGGATGCGGCCCCAGTTGGCGTCGCCGCCGTAGAATGCGGTCTTGACCAGCGGCGAGTTGGCCACGGCCTTGGCCGCCAGCCGGGCGTCCGCGTCGGAGGCCGCGCCGGTCACACGCACGGTGATGAATTTCGTCGCGCCCTCGCCGTCGCGCACGATCTGCTGTGCCAGGTCGGTGCAGAGGTCGGCCAGCGCCGCGGCGAAGTCCGATGCAGTGATTTCCTGCGCTGATGGGTTGTCCTGAAGAGCGCTTGCCGAGGTTCCAGCCTCCAGCTTCCAGCTTCCAGCTTCCACTTTCCAGCCTGATGCCCCATTCGCCAACACCAGCACCGTGTCGTTGGTGCTGGTGTCACCGTCCACGCTGATGGCGTTGAAGCTGACCTCCACAGCCGCGCGCAGCGCCGCGGCCAGCGCGGCCGGCGCGATGGCGGTGTCGGTCGCGATGACCGATAACATCGTCGCCATGTCCGGGTGGATCATCCCCGCGCCCTTGGCCATGCCCCAAATGTTGCACCCGCCGACCTGCCGGGATGCGGTTTTCGGCCGTGTGTCGGTGGTCATGATCGCGCGCACAGCGGCCTCCCAGCCCTCCGGCGAAAGCGCCGGGGCCGCCTGGCGGATGCCCTCTTCGATCTTCGCCAGCGGCAGCCGCGGGCCGATGACGCCCGTAGACATCACCGCGCAGGATCGGGGCGAGAAACCCAACGCCGATTCGGCCGCGGCCGCCATCGCCGCGGCGTCGGCCAACCCGGCATCGCCGGTACAGGCGTTGGCGATGCCGGCGTTGATCGCGACCGCACGTAGCCCGGCCGGGTTCTCGGCCAGCAAGGCGCGATCATACAGCACCGGAGCGGCCGGGAAACGGTTGCGCGTGAAGGTCGCCGCGGCCGCGCAAGGCCGGTCGCTGACCACCAGCGCCAGATCCAGCGCGGCGGGCTTCTTCAGGCCGCACGCGACGCCGGCGAAGGTGAATCCAAGGGGAGGTTGTGGGGGCATGATCAGAACTCCTGGGGTCGTTGGTAGATTGGGAAACTGGTAAATTAGGCATCAACATGTGTTCGACTAATTTACCAATCTACCAATCTACAGCCATTAGTCCCGCTTGAACGCCGTGTAGTCCGGCGCGTGATACTTGCTGACGCCGCCACCCTCGATGTCCAGCATGGCCGCGACCTTCAGCGGGAGGCCGAACAGCTTGATAAAACCTTCGGCATCCTTCTGGTTGTAGACATCCTCTTCGCCGAAAGTGGCATAGTCCTCGCGGTAGAGGCTGTAAGGCGACTTACGGCCTACCAGCGTCACAGAGCCCTTGAACAGTTGCAGTCGCGAGGCGCCTGTCACGCGCTGCTGGGTCACGGCGACAAATGCGTCCAGTGCGTCACGCAGCAGCGTAAACCACATGCCGTTGTACACCAACTCGGCGTACTTGAGCGCGATCACCTGCTTGTAATGCAGGGTCTGTTTGTCCAGGCAAAGTTGCTCCAGCCCCTCGTGCGCCCGGTAGAGGATCGTGCCGCCGGGGGTCTCGTAGACACCGCGCGACTTCATGCCGACCAGCCGGTTTTCGACGATATCGGCCCGCCCCACGCCGTGTTTGCCGCCCAGCTCGTTCAGGGTCTCCAGCAGAGCGATCGGCCCCATCGCCACCCCGTTGACCCGCTTGGGGACGCCCTGCTCGAAGTAGACCTCGACGTATTCGGGCGTATCGGGCGCGCTTTGCGAGCTCTCGGTGAGCACGAACATCTCCTCCTGCGGCTCGTTCCAGGGGTTTTCCAGCCCGCCGCCCTCGTGGCTCAGGTGCCAGAGGTTGCGATCCCGGCTGTAGATCGACTTGAGTGTGGCCGAAACCGGCACGTTGTGCTCGGCGGCATATTTCAGCGCATCTTCCCGGCTGCGGATGTGCCACTCGCGCCACGGCGCGATGATGGTCAGCTTGGGGTTGAGGGCCATGACGGTCAACTCGAAGCGCACCTGGTCGTTGCCCTTGCCGGTCGCGCCGTGCGCGACCGCGTCCGCGCCCTCCATCTCCGCGATCTCGACCATGCGTTTGGCGATCAGCGGCCGGGCGAAGCTGGTCCCCAGCAGATAATCCCGCTCGTAGACCGCGCCGGCGGCCAGGGTGGGATAGATGTAGCCGGTGATGAACTCCTCGCGCAGGTCTTCGATGTAGACCTTGCTCGCGCCGGACTTCAGCGCCTTTTCCTCCAGCCCGGACAACTCTTCCGCCTGGCCCAGGTTGGCGCAGAAGCAGATCACCTCACAGCCGTAGTTCTCGACGAGCCACGGCACAATGCACGAGGTATCCAGCCCGCCCGAATAGGCGAGGACGACTTTAGAGACAGATTTCTTCGGTGACATGAAAGACTCCTTGATAGATTGGTAGTTGGTAGATTGGTTGTCCGGTGTCCCAATCTACCAATCTACTAATTTACTGCCACATTGATCACGTCGCGCAGGACCGCGGCGGCTGTGGGCGCGGGGCCGCGCTCGTCCACCTTGAACTGTTGCAGGCCCATGATGTCGGTGTCGAAGACGATGCCCATCTCCCAGCCGTTGACCCCGGCCAGGAAATCGCCTTGGGGCAGCCATTCGGGTTGGACGGATAAGGCATAACGCGCTGTGGCCGGTCTCCCGACCGTGCCACGTTCTGCTCTGGCCACCAGCTTGACCACCTGACCCTGGGCCGCGTGCGCCCGAATCTGCGCGGCCGTGATGCCGGTGATACCGGTTACCGCGCTGACATCGGCCAACGTGGCCGGTTGGCGCAAGATGCTGTTGGTGATGATCACCAGCTTGTTGGCCGTGTCCCACCCCTCGACATCCAGGCTGGGATCCGCCTCGGCGACGCCGTCGATTTGTGCCTGGCGCAACGCCGCCTCATAGGGCTCGCCGCGAGCCATGGCCGCCAGGATGGAGTTGCTGGTCGAGTTGAAGATCCCGCGCACCGATCGGATGTCGCACGCCACCAGGTCGCGCTGGCCGATGTTGACCACCGGCAGCGCGCCACACACGGTCGCGCTGTAGGCCAGGCCCACGCCCGCGGCCGTGGCGGAGGCCGTCAGTTCGGCGAAGGCGTGGACCAGCGGCCCTTTGTTGGCGAGCACGACCCCCATCCCCCGGCGCAACGCCGCGCGCGTACAGTCCAGCCCCGGCTGCCCGGTCGCCAGGTGCACCGCAGACGCCTCCACGAGCAGGTCGGCGTCTACCTGCGCGACCATCTCCGCCGCGCCTGCGCCCGGCCAGCCGCCCTCATAGCTGCCCGCCCCGCGGCCGGCCAGCTTGTGCGCCCGCAAGGCGATCGGATCGATGCCGGTCGCGTCCACGGCGAACCCGGACGAATCCGCGACCCCGGTCACCAGCAGCTCCGCCCCATAGCGTTCGCGGAGCAGCCCTGCTTTGTCCACCACCAACTCCAGAAACGCCCGGCCGACGTTGCCCAGCCCAACAACAGCGATGCGGATCATACGTGTCATAGAATCGACTCCCGTCTTCCGTTTCACGTTTCAGGTTTCACGTTTTGCATTTCACGCCTTGCATCTCATCCCCGCGCCTCAATGCGCGACCTTCAGCCGCCGGCGCAACGGGAGACCGATGGCCATCTGCCAGCGCGGCGCCTGCTCCTCCTGAGGCTCGACCAGGTTCATCAGCACGGGGATTTCGTCGCAGGCATCGAACTTGGGGCAGTAGATACACTCGTGCCACAGCTTGGGCGAGATGTCCCAGCGATCCACGGTCGGGAAGCCAAGCCGGTTGAAGAACCCTTCGTTGAGCGTCAGCGCGCAGAGCTGCTCGAAACCGGCCTCTCGCGCAAGGACCACCAGCGCCTCGACCAGCCGGCGACCCAGCCCGGACCCGCGCAATTCGGGCGCCACCGCAAGGGAGCGCAACTCCACCAGGCGCGGCGTGAGCTCCACCAGCGAACCGCAGCCCACCACCCGGCCGGCGCTCTCGGCGACCAGGAACCGAACCAGCACCCGCTGAATCTGGGCCGCGGTGCGCGGCAGCATCAGATCCTCTTCAGCATAGCCATTGACAATCGTCAAAATGCCCTCGACATCGGTCGCAGCGGCCGGGCGAATCGTGATGTCCATGCTCCCTCCCGCACAATCCTTCCAGGTTTCCCCAATTTCCTCAGTTCCCTCAATTCCCTCAGTTCCCTTGTTTCCCCCAGTTCACCGGTCTCTCCACTGCCGTCAACACCGCGCTCAGTCGCTCGATCAACAGGTCGATCTCCGCCCGCGTGATCACCAGCGGCGGGACCAGGCGCAGCGTGTGGGCGCCGGCCGCCACCAGCAGCAACCCGTGTCGATAGCCCGCGTTCACGGCGTCTGCGGCCGGCAGGTCCAGCTCGACCCCGACCATCAGCCCGCGGCCGCGCACTTCTGTGATATGCGGCGAGTTGATCTCCTCAAGCCGCTCGCGCAGATACGCGCCCTTGGCCGCCACGTCTGCCAGGAACGCCGGCTCGGTCACGCGCGCCAGCACAGCCTCGGCCACGGCCGACACCAGTGGAGAGCCGGCAAAGGTGCTGCCGTGATCTCCGGGATGCATCACGTCGGCCACGCGCGCGGTCATCAGCACCGCGCCCATCGGCAGCCCGCCCGCCAGCGGCTTGGCCGCCGTGAGCAGATCCGGCGTCACGCCGTAACCCTGGTGCGCCCAGAGGGCGCCGGTGCGGCCCAAGCCGCACTGAATCTCGTCGAAGATCAGCAGCGCGTTGTGTTGATCGCACAGGTCGCGCAGGCCATGCAAGAAGTCGGGGTCAACCGGGTGAACGCCCCCCTCGCCTTGCACCGGTTCGACGACCACTGCGCACACGTCATCGTCCATGACCGCGGCCGTGCCGGCCAGATCGTTGAAGGGTGCGATGCGCACCCCAGGCAGCAGCGGTCGGAACGGCGCCTGGTACTTCTCGCGGGGGGTCGCGGCCAGGGCGCCGAACGTGCGGCCGTGAAAGGCGCCGGTGAACGCGACGATGGCGTGTTTCTGCGGGCCGTAGTGGTCCGTAGCCCACTTCCGGGCGAACTTGAACGCGCCCTCGTTGGCCTCGGCGCCGGAATTGCAGAAGAAAACCCGATCGGCAAAGCTGGTTTCGCACAGCTTGCGGGCCAACCGGGCGTGGGGGGCCGTGTGATAGAGATTGGAGACGTGCCAGAGCGCGTTGGCCTGGTCCGTCAGCGCGGCGATCAGCGCCGGGTCAGCGTGCCCCAGCGCGTTGACCGCGATCCCGGCCACACAGTCGAGATAGGCGTTGCCGTCTGTGTCGTAGACCCAGCAGCCCTGGCCGTGGTCGAGCACGAACGGCGCGCGGGCGTACGTGCCGAGGACGTATTGGTGTTCGAGATCAATGATGTCGTTTATGGTCATAGATGAATCTCCACACGTAGGAAGCTCAATAGATATCGGTATTGGGTATTGGGTATTGGGTATTGGGTATTGGGAGATGTTGCAGACGCCGTATGACGGACCACGCGCACCGAATACCCAATCCCCAATCCCCGATCTTGCCATACGAGCACAGACTACACATCTCCTAACCCGGACAAGCCGGAACCAAGAAGGCGCCAACCTTGCTCACCGAATTCTTGCACAAAAAACAAGGATCTCATGGGTTAGGCCCTATCAGCGCCGTACCCTCACCCTTCACCAGCCCGTCCAGGTCGGTGATGACCGCCTGATACACGCCGCTGGTGACCGCGTCGGTGGCCGAGCGTACCTTGGGGATCATGCCGCCGGTGATGATGCCATCGGTGATCAGTCCTTCGATTTGGGCCACCGTGAGCGCGCGCATGGTGCGGCCCGTCACCTGGACCCCCGGCACGTTGCTGACGAAGATCAGCTTGCTCGCCTCGACGGCGCGGGCCACCCCCGCGGCCACGTGGTCGGCATTGACGTTATAAGTCAGCCCGTCCTCGCCCAGCGAGATCGGTGACACCACGGGCACCAGCCCCAGATCGATGAGTTGGAGCAGCGCCTCGGCTTTCACGCGGGTCACCTGCCCCACCCGCCCCAGGCTCTTGCCGTTCACCGTCAGCGGCGCCACCCGCACCAGCCCCATGTCCACGCCGCTGAGCCCGATCGCATCCACGCCGCCGTTGACCAGCCAGCGCACCAGCCGGGTGTTGACCAGCCCTTTCAACGCCATCTCGACCAACCGCTGGCCCTCTTCGCTGGTCGCGCGCAACCCTTCCACCGTCTCGAACGCCACCCCCAACTGCGTGTGCAGGTCGGTGATCTCCTTGCCGCCGCCGTGCACCACCACCACCGCGTACTCGGCCAGCAGACCGCGCATCGCGTCCACGAACCCGGCCAGGAACGCCTTATCTTCGACCTGGTTGCCGCCGATTTTCAGGACCAGGATGGGTTTGTCGGTCATGGTTGTTTCAGCCTCCAAATTCGTAAAACGTATTGCGAAAAACGTAAGGGGGCTCCGCACTTTACGTTTTTCGTTTGTAACTGCTCAGCCTGGCGCACTCTCAGGGATTGAAATCCCTGTCTGAAGTTGAAAAAGTGGCCGCAGCCACTGGTCGTCAGCCGCTGAGGCGGCTTCTCAGGTTCAGCCAGTGAATTCGATTCACTGGGCTGAGCAGTTA
>MNXL01000214.1:11163-11831 GCA_001871755.1 Anaerolineae bacterium CG2_30_64_16 | reverse complement strand
CAGCCGCGGCCGGTTCTCCATGTGATCCTTGCTCTCGAACACCCGCTCGAAGTAGGTCGTCTCCGACGTGAGGCGACGGAGATAGACGCCGCGATTCCCCGCCGGGTTGCCCTGCCAGGCGCTGGCCCAACTGGTGACCGACCAGGGCCTATACCTGCCGGTTACGTTGTCCACTGAAGAGACGATGCCCACCGGATTGGCGGTGGGGAAACTGTTCCAGGTGACCGAGCCTTCCGCCCAGGCGCCGGTGACGAAGTAGGCGGCCAGCGACTTGGGGTTATCGCCGGCCGCGCCGACCAGGTAGAGCTCCATGACCGCGGAGTCAATCACCGCGTCGGCGGGCAGCGCGGAGAGGTCGAAGTGGAGCAGCACAACCTCCTCTGCGGGGCCTTCAATCTGGCTGTACGACAGTTCCAGGTAGTGCTCGCTGCCGAAGTTGGTGTTCGGCTGCGTGCTCCTGACCGTGGCGTCGGCGTCGGCGTAGAGGGTGAGGGTGGCCTGCGGCTCTATCATAGTACGATCGGCGACCCGGCCTGCGGGCGAGGTCGCCGCCAGGGACAGGACGGCGGCCAGCAGCAAAACGGCGGTCAGGGTCCTCTGGCGGGCGCAGCTCTTCGTGTTCATGGTTTTGCTCCTGAAGCTGTGTCTTTCTCCCCCCTCTCCTGGCG
>MNXL01000214.1:0-11150 GCA_001871755.1 Anaerolineae bacterium CG2_30_64_16 | reverse complement strand
CTCCTGGCGACAGTCGTTTCGTCGCCAGGAGAGGGGGGCGGGGGGGGTGAGGTTTACCTCTTCAGCATCACCGGCAAGAACGTGCGCTCCGGCGGACGCACCTCCACGCTCAGGCCGCCCACCAGTTGGCCGTCCAGGTAGACGCCCAGTTCCACCCGGCTCTCGTCGCCGAAGGTGTAATCGGCGGGCGGCGCGGCAGGCGCTTCACCCGCGGCCGCGGACCCGGCTGGCATGAACCCCAGGTGCAGGGTGACGATCTCGCCCGGCCCCAGCATATCAGGCGGGGGATCGCCCGGATCGCGCCAGAGGCGCAATTGCCAGTACGGATCAATCCCGAAGATCACCGGCCGCAACTCCAGGGCGTGCGCCACGCCATCCGGGTTGCCGATGCGGATCGGCACGTCTACCCGGCTCAGGACGCCGCGCGGGGTGCGCACCACGTTGACGTTGAGCTGGCTGTGCTGATCAGGATAATTCGGCTGCTTGAGCGTGACCAGGATGCAGCGATGGGTCGTCCCGCCGAGCGCCGGCGTCCAGGGGGCGCAGTAGGTGGCGTTGCTCAACGGCGGCAAGACGAAGGTCTGGGTCGCGACCGTGGTGAACGGGATGCCCGCGCCGAAGTCGGCCACCGCGAAGTCCACCGTGACCGTCTTGGCGACCGGCAGCGGGTTTTGGAGCTGCACGCAGATTTGCGCGGGTTGCCCCACCACCGGCGGGCTGGGGTGCACGCTGATCTCCGGCTCAGCCCACGGCGGCTGGACGTCCACTGGCAGATGCACCGGCGGCACGTCAAGCTTGCGAATGCCGCCGATCATCTGATCGCCGATCCAGCCCTGCACGTCAATGTGGCAGCCGGAACCCAGGACGACCGGATTCGGCGGCGTCACCTGGAGCTGCGCGTTGCGCACCTCGCCCGGCAGCATATTGATCAGGGTAGCGGGCACGACGACCGCCGTCCAGCCGGGGCAGGTATTGACCACCACCAGGTCAACGTTAGCCGTCGCCGAGCTATTATTGCGCACCTTGAAGACGAGCGTGTCGGTCACGCCTGGCTGCAGGTCTTCAACGACGTCCAGGTTGCGCTGCGTGATGACCGGCGCATAGCCGGGGATCAGCACCACGATCTGGATGCAGTAATGGCCCGACGAGACCGGCGTGAAGCTGCTGTGCGCGATGACGTTGCCGTTGGCCGGAATCGTCACGACGGTCGAGTCGAACGTGTTGAAGTCCAGGCCGATGCCGAAGCGGTTGGGGCTGGTCTGGAAGAGCACGGTGACGGTCTGCGCCACAGCCGTGTTATTGCGCAGCTTGACGCTGATCTGGCTCGGCGTGCCGGTGATCAGCGGGTAGGGATGGATCTGCACCTCCTCCTCGGCGTAGGACGGCTGGTCGTTCGGGAAGCCGATCGGCGGGCAGTCCACCGGATGGGAGACCACGTTGCTAACGAACGGCGTGTGACCCGGCATCAGGAGCGTGGCCTGGTTGATGATCCGCCGCTGGTCGCGGCAGGCCGTGTCGGAGACCTGCACCTTGAACGTCTTGACACCGCTGCCGAACGTGACGTCCCACGTCAGCGCGCCATCTGCGCCGGGGCTGATGCCATCGCTGGCGCTGCCGGGCACATAAGTCGTGCCCATCGGGATCTGATCCACCAGCTTTGCGCGGGTGTTCTGGCAGCGCGCGTCCTGGCTGATGAAGTAAGTCAGGGTGTACTGGATCGGATCGCCCGGTTGCACCGGCGTGCCATTGGGCGGCGCGGCCTGTTTGACCAGACGGATGCAGTTTTCCGAGGGCGGTGGGGGCGGGGGCGCGCACTGGAAATGCCGGAAGTAGTAGACGGCGTTGACGAACAGCTCTCTGCCTGTCGCCGTCATCACGTCCGGGTTGCCGGAGAAGCCCCACAGGTGGCGACACCCCTGCATGATGAGCGAGGCGTGGTCAGGCGTGGCCGGCTCCAGACCGATGGGGAGGACATCCGCCGGGACCCCGCTCAGGTAGATGCCCACTTCGTTAGACGGCTGGCCGTAGACCTGGATCGGGTCGGGCGGCATCGCGGTGGGTACGGTGTAGTAGCTGGCCGGCGCGCCCGCGGCGCGGATCACGCGGTCATTCGGCCCGTGCCACCCTTGTGGCCAGCCGATGAACAGGCCGAGTCTCCCGAAGAACGCGTAGCCCCCTTCGCCCAGGCCGATGATCGGTTTGTTCGGCGCGGTGATCTGCGCGACCTGGGCCGCGGTCAGGCCCGACGTCCCCCAGGCATCCAGGCTGCCGGAGTCGTTGGCGATCAGGATCAGGTCGAACTGGCTGAAGTTGGTGGTCAGCACCGCGGCCAGCGGTATCAGGGTCACGGCGTAGCCGCGCGACGTGAGCAGGTTGCGGAAACTGGTCGCGTCGGCGGTGTTACCGTAATAGACGTAGGCGATTTTGCCCGCGCACGGCGCGTTGCCCAGCGTCACTTCCTGCCACGTCTTCGGCTGGTCGAAGAACTGATTGCTGGGCCAGCCATAGTCGTTACCGACGCTCTGGACCCAGTGGTGATAGACCGCCAGCCCGAACGGCCGGCCGCACAGCCCGCCGATCAGACTCAAGGGAACGGCGTATTCGGCAATATCGGCATTGCCGGTGGCGGTGGCCGCTGACCAACCGGACAGCGAAATCGGCGTGTAGCCGTTGGCGACGCCGGTACCCTTGTAGCTGGAACGGCCGCCGCTGGCGAAGTCGGCCTGCAGCGCATAATCATCGGCCTCGGCGTAGGTTTCGCGGCCATCGTCGGTGTCCAGGTAGACGCGGGCAAAGCGTTGCCCGAAGCTGCCGGCCGCGCCGACCATGCAGACGTAGAGGTTCGTGCCATCGTGTTTCAGGTACACCTGGCCCGTCACACCGAACGCGTCGGTGTACGGGTAACTCGCGGCGTCGCCGTACTCGGCGCGCGGATCGCACCGGCCATCCACCTTGACCGGCGCCGTGCCCTGGGGAATGACGATCGGCCCCTGCTGCTGGACGAGGACGGTTGCCGATGGGCTGCTGATCGGGGCCGCCGCGACCGCCGCCGGACTTGCGACCAGCAACGCCAGGGCGAGCACGAACAGGCCCGCAGCCGTGAGCACGGCCGAAGTGGGGGAGAAACGCGTACGACTTGCTGTTGCCATTGTCCACCTCCTGTGGAATGTGGGGGGAGCGGCAGAATCCCTGTCGTTCGCTCGTGGTACAAAACTTGTACCACACTTGTATAGGATACCTCCCTTAACGATAGGACGTAAGAAAGGATACGGGTACGAGCAGATAAGATAGCTGCATTCCTTCGGCTTCGCTCAGGACAAGCTCTTCGACTCCGGCCCACATGCCCCGCAGGCCTTCGCTCACGATGCTTCCAAGTTAGACCTGAACGGTTACCCAACCTGTTTGCCGATCATCGTCATCCTCCCGTGATTCGTCCCAAGGCGGCGCTGCAACAGGTTCAGCGAACGCATCTTAACGCTGGCTGCGCAAAACGGCAGGCAGGTAGACGCGCGCCTTGCCGAACTCGATTTGCACTTCAATGCGCAACGGTTGGCGCTCAGTGGCGGTCAGCAGGATCGTCCCCGCGGCATCGCCGGGGGCCTGACAGGAGGCAGCTACGTGCAGGCTGCCATCCGCGTTCCGTGAGGCGGTCAGCCAGGGCGCATCGGTAACCACCGCATAAGACGCGCTCAGGCCTTGCAAGGCCACGGTTCGGGCAGCGGGCGGCGGCAGAAGGCCGCAGCCGCCGAAGGTCAGCGGCGCCGGATTCTGCGCCAACGCCGGCAACGGGACGCTGCTGCGGTCCAACGGATTGCTGCCGGTCAGAACCTCCGCACCGTCCGTGTAGCCGTCGCCGTCGGTGTCGGCCACGCACGGATTCGTGCCGAACTGGAACTCCTGCAAGGCGGTGAGGCCGTCGCTGTCCTGATCCTCTTGGGCGTCGCCCATGGCATTCTTGTTCAGACAGGCATGAGCGATCTCGTAGGAATCCGGCATACCGTCGCCGTCGGTGTCGGCCAGCACCGTCACGGTCACCTGGTCGCTGCCGATCAGCCCCGCGGACGAGACCGCCTGGAGGGTCAGCACGTGGACGCCAGGCGACAAGGTTACTGTCAACTGCTGGCTGATGCCCAACGGCCCCTGGCGGTCCGAGGCCCAGCGCAGGCCCGTGCCATCCAGCACGCCGTCGTTGAGGTCGAAACCGCTGCCGCGCAGCTCGATCGGCCGGCTCGCTACCAATGTCGTGATCGTCGGCGTGATCGGCTGCGGGATATGCTCGGTCCCGCCGCCGGCCAGGCCCTGGCGGCCGGTCGCCGGTTCGGAAATCCACGCCGCGGGCGGCTTGGCTGGGATGCTGAAGCGCGGCGAGGTCGCCTCGGCGGTGTGGAAGCCGTCGCTCGCGACCGCGATCAGCCGGGCTTGCGTCGTGCCCTGGGCCAATGCCGTGGGCCAGAGATAGGTGGTCGCCGTCAACGCGGTGGCGATGGGCAGCCGCGTGACGCCGTCGTCGGGCGAGAAGTAGAGGGCGTAGGTCAGGCTGGCGCCGTCCGGATGACTGGCGCTCCAGCTTGCCTGCGCCTCCGTGCTGTTCGCGTTCACCGATTGGAAGGCCACCTGCGGCCCGTGGGCCGGCGGCCGCAGCTCGGCCAACACGGTGACGCCGTGGACGATCCGCACGGCGCTTGCGCCGCTCGGATACGGTACGGTGAAGTCGAGCGGCATCTCGTCCGCCGATTCGCCGTGCGTCGTCTCGAAACTCACGTCAAAGGGCCAGCGTGCCAGCTCATGGTTGCCGCCGTCCAGCACAACTACCGCGTACGCGCCGGAGGCCGGCGTGAGTGGCAGCGGAACGGGCGCCGTGATGACCATGGAGAGATCGGTGGTCCAGTGATCCTGCCGATCCACCTTGCCGGAGAGGAAGAACCGTTCGTTGCCCGCGTTCGGCCCCTGGCCGGCGGCCGTCGCGCAGCCACCTGCGCACGGGTCGCTGCCGAGGAAGATGCCGCGCAGCCGGTTCCACTCGAACCCTTCCAGCATGGACTGGTCATCCCCGCGATAGACGCCGCCGTTCATCACCGACTCTACCGCCGATTCGTCCTTGCGGGTGCGCATGTTGACCACTGACGAACTGCCCCACATCAGAATATCGTGCGTGGCGCTGTGGGGCAGATCGTTGCCGGCCACATTGGCGTGCGGCCCTTTGTTCACCAACCCCATGCAATGGCTGACCTCCTGGATCAACACGTAGCCATCTACGTCGTCCAGGCTGATCCCCTGGCCGGCCACCCGCTGGCCGCTCCAGCACGACTGGCCGCCCCCCGTGTGGTCGAACGGCACGACCACCTCGCCCCAGTGCAGGGTATCCACATTCAGGTGTAGAAAAAAGTTGGTGAGCCACCCCCGCAGGTTGAACAGATCGAGTTGGCGGTTGCCCTCGGCGCGCTGGTCGGCGTCGCATAGGTTATCTAGCCCCCATTCCCACGGCGTACACGCGTAGGGATTGGGTGACACGTAATAGCGCAAGCCGGCTTTGTGTGCGTTGGAGCCGTCAGCCTTGATCGCTTCGATGCCCGCTCGCAGCGGCCATTCGCGCTGCGCGGTTTGCAGGGTGATGCCGAGCAGATGGGCATACTCGGCCGCGCTGAGGAAGCTGTGCGCAGTCGGGACGGAGACGTGCGGCACGAACGCCGGGAAAAGGAACACCCCCAGGTAGTCGGACGTGGGCAGGAACTCGCGATAACCGCCCAGCCAACTGCGCCCACTGTACCCGTCGGTCGTGTTGATGATCGCCCGAAACTTGTACCAGCCCGCGTCGGCCAGCGTTTGCCCCGGCACCCAGCAGTCGAAGCGCCCGAAGTCCGACGGATACCAGTCGGCTGAATAGACGTAGGGATGCGTGGTGAGCGCGGGCACGACGCTCAACAACACGTCTTGCATGCCGTTCCAGTACCGGATTTCGCAGGCAGCCGAGGTGACGCCGATGGTCCACTTGCTCGAGCGCGCCCAGAAGCGCA
Source organism: Anaerolineae bacterium CG2_30_64_16 (assembly GCA_001871755.1). Lineage (GTDB taxonomy): Bacteria > Chloroflexota > Anaerolineae > CG2-30-64-16 > CG2-30-64-16 > CG2-30-64-16. The sequence continues at coordinate 5,136 of MNXL01000214.1, read as the reverse complement.
CCAGGGTGTCCTTGCCGGCGATCTTGTCGTAGAACACGTTGCCCGTGATGTCCTCATCGAGGCCCTGGGTGATGCGGTAGTGGCCGACGCTCACCACATTGGTCAACGCATATACCGGCGGGGGCGGGTTCGGGTTGAAGATGAAGGGCGGAAGCGTCACCACCGGGATCAGCGTCGGCGCGGCGGTGGCCGTCGGCGTCCTCGTCGAGGTGGGTATTGGGGATTGGGTATTAGTGGGCGTCGGTGTGCGGGTCGGCGTCCTCGTTGAGGTGGGGATTGGGGATTGGGTATTGGTGGGCGTCGGTGTGCGGGTCGGCGTCCTCGTTGAGGAGGCTGTCGCAGTGCGCGTGGGGGTTGACGTTGCGGTCAGCGTGGCGGTGGCGCCGCTCTCGTAGACGATGGTCAGTGTGGGCCACACCGTCGCGTTGCGTGAAGCGAAGACGCGTTCCGAAGGCGGCACGCCCACGGGATTCAGGCCGACCAGCGCGATGCCGTAGTTTGGCGTCTGGCCGGTGTGCCACGCGCGCACGATCTGGGTGACATCCCACTGCTTCCAACCGCTGGCGTAGTCGAGGGTGACGGCGGGATCGCCCTGATTGCCGGTCGCCGGCCGGTTGTTCCAGGTGACCGCGGCCTCCTGCCAGCTTGCCAGCGCCGCGTCCGGGCGTATCTGGTAGGCGTCGGAGCCGGAGGCTGCCGTCTGATAAAGCTGCAGCGTGGCGTTCACGATGATCGCGCCGGCCGGCAACCCCGAGAGGTCGAACTGCGCCAGCGTCTGGCGCTCGCCCAACTGGCCTGTGGTCGGGTCCACGGCCTGCCCCACGTGCAGGCTGGCGTCCCCGCCGAAGTTAGCGCCGGGCTGGTTGGCGTCAATCCAACTGTCCTGCACGATCGGCGCGGCGTAGTTCGCGTCCGGCGCGGCGGCGGCCGCGGGGACACGGCTCTGCGCCGCAGATGGCGCGGTGTGCGTCAGGAGGGCGATGACAAGGCCAACCCCGATCAAAGCCAGAACTAGAAACGTGCTGTTTTGCGATTTCATGAGAATTCCTCTCACCCGCGCTTCGGCCCCGAACGCGCCGTCGCTTCAGCGCACGATCAGCGGCAGGAATACCGGCGGCGGGGGCGGCACTTCCCGCTCAGGCAGCACGGTCACCGGCACGGCGGCCGAGGCGCTCCCGCCCTGCCCGTCAGAGGCCGTGGCCGTGATCGTGTGCGCGCCAACGCTCAGCCCGGCGACCGTGAGCTGCGCGCCGGTCCCCAGCGGGCCGTCCAGGTTCGATTGCCACTGGACCTGTGCATCGTCCAGGCTGCCGGCGTCCACGTCGTACGCGTTCGCCTCCAGCGCCAGCGCCTCGCCGGCGATGATGGTGGTCCCGGTGGCGGGCTGCACGATGGTGACCTCCGGCGGCAGGTTCGGCGTCACGAACGTGCCGTCCGACGTGTCGCTGGCAGTGTGGATGCCGTCGCTGACCCACACCCGAAAGCGCGCCGCCGCGCCGGCGGTCAGGTTGGCCCGGGGGATTTGCACGCTGGTCTCGGCCACGCTCTGTGTGACCATCTGCCAGGTGGCGCCGTTGTCCGCCGTGTATTGTACCATAAACGCCAACGGATCACCGTCCGGGTCGGAGGCGGTCCAGGAGACCGTCACGGGGTCGCCGGCGAGGGTCTCGCCGCCGTTGGGCGAGGTCAACGTCACGGCCGGCGGGTTCGCCCCGCCTGTGATGGTCTTCAGCACGGCGCCGCCCGGCCCCTCGATGTCCACGCGCACGGTCCCGGCAACGTAGGGCGCGAGCTCGCTGATCGCCAGGAGCGCGACGTCCCGCGCTGCGGGCGTTCCCAGCGAGGGACCGCCGTCCATCTCGACAGGTGTGAAGGGATAGCGCGCCAGCTCGGCGGCGCCTGCGCCGCGCAACACGATGGCGTACGGCCCCGGGACGGACGGCGACACATCCGGCGCGTCCGGGATGACGTAGAGCGGCTCCAGGGCTGCCGCGCCCGTCGCCGGGTCAATGCTGCCGGTCACCAGCAGCCGGTCGGTCGCGGCCGAGACGCCCGCCAGCGCCGCCGCGGCGCTGCCCTTCCCCTGGAACCAGTTCAGCAGCGTTTCGTAGGTGAAATCGCTGACCCACTGATTGTCACAATAGCTCATCACGTCGTGCCAGCTCGGCGCGTAGACCGCCAGGGGCCCCGCGTCGAAGCCGTACAGCGCGGTCGGCCCCGACAGCGCCGGGCTGATCCGACCGCTGGGGTAGGGGTAGCTGGAGCCGCCCTCCGCGCCGCAGAAGTTGGCGTGTCGCCGCCCGAAGGAGTGCGCCAGCTCGTGCCCGCCATACCAGTCACCGTAGGTACCGTCGAAATCCCACCCGTACGATCCGACGCCGGTGGGCCCCGAGGCGGCCTGGCCGGGCACCGGGGAGCACCCGCGCATGAAGGCGATGGTGTCGTCCACCATGCCGTAGTAGTGGGTGTGCGCCGAAATCTTGCCGGTCATGCGATCCTGCCACCACATCCCCCACAGTATGGCATTGACGCTGCCGCACGTGGGATTCGTCGCATCCCAGCCACCGATACCGCTGTCGGGGTCGACGACCCACTTCCTCGTCAGCGTGCCCCAGTACAGGGTGCGGATGGTGTAACTGATCTTGGGGGTCGGGTAGGCCCGGCGCAGCCAATCGATCAATTGATTGACTTGGCTCACCGGCGGGTAGTACTGCTGGCCCCCGAAACCGTAGCCGATGCGGAAAATGACGAACGTCAACCCAGGCGCGGTCTCGTAGCTCACCGGCGTCGAGGCGAAGTTGTTGCCCGGGCTGGTGTCCACGGTGTTGCTCAGGGTCTTGACCTGCGCGGACAGGTTCACCGTCCCGGATCGGAAGGGGTCGGGCAGCTCGAACAGGAATGCGTGCTGCGGGTTGCCGCGATTCGGGACCTGCTGCACCGGCAGAAGCCCATAGAAGGTATTGATGGGGCTGAGGACCGCCGCGTCAGCGCCCTTCTGAACGGTAAGCCTGGCCGTTCCCCAGACCCATCCGCCTGTGCTCGAGCGCACGTGGAAGCGCACGAAGGTGCGTTTGCCAGCCACCAGCCGCACGCTGTTGTTCAGGTCCTGCACCGCCTGGGTAACCTCCAGGTCGGTGGCGATCAGGTCGGCGATTTTGGGCAGCGGCGTGGCAGTCGGCGTGCGTGTGGGGGTCCGGGTGCGCGTGGGCGTCGCGGTGGGTGTACGCGTAGCCGTGGGTAGCGAGGTGGCCGTCCGCGTGCGGGTGGGCGTGGTGGTGGAAGTTCGGGTCGGGGTGGGCGTGCGCGTGGGCGGCGGCGTGAACGCAGCCGTAGACGTGGCAGTAGCAGGGGCGTTGGCGAACTGCAAATCGTCGATGGACTCCGCCCGTGTCGCCGCCACAGCATAGCTGAGGGCGACGCGCACGATACGCCCGGCCGGATCATAGACGCCGATGAAGGATGTGTGCGCGTCAGGCACGCCGTTCACCTGGGCGCTGCAGATCTGATTGCCGCCGGCGTCGTAGCCAAACAGCCCGGCCACGACTTCGCTGCCGCCGTTGCCGACGACCATGCCCACGTGAGATTTGGCTGCATCGAAATAGATGTTGAGGGCGATGGTCGCCGGGTCGCCGAGCGCCTCGCTCTGGGCCACGTTGGGCGCCGAATGGGCGCCTGTGCGCAGAGCCAGGGTGACGACCCGCGCGGTGCGGCTGTCCTCGAACGTCACGCCGTAGCCCGCCTGATAGTGGTTGCTGATGTTGGCGCCCGAGGGCAGGTCGTCGAAGTTGATGAGCGTCGGGAAGGGCACGCTGGCCGGATTGGTGAGGGCCGTGCAGGCGTCGGGCGCGGCGAGCGACGAACGCGCCTGGACTCTGCTTGTAACGATGACGCCGGTCAGCAACAGCAGGGCGATGATGCTGCCAATGAGTCGGGTGCGCATTTCGATGGCGTGAAACACCGGTTTTCTCCTTATTGGGGCGAACGTGCCTGGCACTTCCGAAAAGTGCCAGGCACGTCATCCCGGCAAGGTGTGGCGCCTCCCATCACGACCCTGTCGCCTGGCAGGGAAGATCGGGCCGGGCTGGCCACCAGAACGCTGACCAGGCCGGGGCGGCGCGCACGCCCGCTAACGCGACATGGCTGCTGATGACGTAGCCCAGGTTGTTGTGATCTTTGTCGGTCATGTGCAGCCAGATCGCGTCACCGGGCGCGAAACCGGGCGGCAACATGATGACAAACTGCACGGGCTGGCACTCCACCAGCGGATTGCTGCTGGTCACCCAGCCGATGCCGCCGGACACCGGGAAGGGCTGCCACCCCGGCGGGCCGCTGAGCGGCTGACCATCTGACCAGTGTGGATTCTGCTCGTTGAAAAAGAGTTCCACGTCGTAGATCAGGAGGCTCAGCGCCTTATCCTGGACGTGGACGGTGATGACGACCTGGCCGTCGGCGGTCACGGAGAAGGTGGATGAGATCCCAGTCAACACCGGTTTTTGGGTGGGCGTTGGCGTGGGCGTGTTAGTCGGTCTCGGCGTATCAGTGGGTGTCGGCGTCACCGTCGGTGTAGACGTCGTAGTGGGGGTGTTGGTCGCCGTTGACGTGGCGGTAGCCGTCGGCGTGGGTGTCGGCGTGCGCGTCGGTGGTCGGTAGGTAGTTGTAGGTGTTGGCGTGGGAGTCGGTGTATGCGTCGGCGGTCGGGTCGGCGTGGGTGTCGGTGTGCGCGTCGGCGGTTGGTGGGTCGTTGTGGGTGTCGGCGTGGGTGTCTTCGGCTTGTGGTTGACGAAGACGATCAGTTTCTCGTAGGGCGGCAGCGGGATGTGCAGCGCATGGCGGATGATCACGATGACCTGGCCGTCCGGCCCGATCACCGGGATTGCGATGGGTTGTGGCGGCCGGTAGTAGGCGAGGATGGGCGGGATCGCGTTAATCACCGCCTGCATGCGTACCGGTTCCTGGACGGGCAGCCAGCTCTGCCCACCGTCCAGCGAGATATCGAAGAAGACGTCGAAGAAGCTGTCGGCGGGAAAGTCGGCGCCGGCCGTCTGCTGTTCCACCCGGCCCAGAGAGGCGCGCGTGGGGCTTTCGCGCAGCAGGAGCGGCCCCGATGGCAGCATCCCGCTCAGGTCCATCGCGAGG
>MNXL01000208.1 GCA_001871755.1 Anaerolineae bacterium CG2_30_64_16 | reverse complement strand
GACGACCGCTGAGAATAAAACAACGGATCGGCGGACGAAACGAACCCGCTTCGGTGCATCCCTGGATTCGTTGTTCTATTCGGCGTCGCCGACCCCGAACGCGCGCTGCCAGAGTTGGACGAGCTAAACAACGTGGCAGGTTACTGGTCATCGGGCTGGCAACCGCAGTTCCCGGACGCCCCAGCCTTGCCCAGGGCATCTACTTCGATGATAGCGATCCCGAGATCATCTCCTCGTCGGCGCCCGCCAAAGTCGGCAGCATGGCAAACGCCGTCGAGAGATTACTATCGAGGTGGCAGTAGAGCCGGTAGAGGTCGTCGTAGGTCCGGCGCGTGCCTGGGTCGGGAATGCTGATCTTGGGACCGGCGAGCCAGGCGTCTTGGATGGCGGCGAAGCCGTTCACCTGCCCGGTGGCGTAGGCGGCCAGGAACGCGATGCCCATGAACGAAATCCGCCACATCGAAGCCAGGAATACGTGAGGACAAACACGGCCAACGACATGACGCCGAATCCGCAGAGGTGCACCGAATCAGATTCGACGCCCCCTGCGGATTCGAAGTTCTATTCGTCGTCGGCGAACCCGAACGCGCTCCGCGTGGCTCGCATCTCCGTCGTTTCTGTTGACGTCAACGCGCCAGAGTTGTACAATAGAGTCATCAGGAGCAAAAGCGAGGACTGAGAGGAGATACCATGAACGGAACAACCGCAGGATACGTTCGTCTGACCGTGAACGTGCCCTTGGAGTTGAAGCAACGTGTCCAGTTGGTTTGTGCTCGTCGCCAACTGTCCGTGCGTGAGTATCTGACGAAGGCGCTGGAGGAGCGCCTGGCAAGCGATTTGACTTTGCCCAGCGAAGGCAGCAGTCTGTTGGCCTTGACGGCGCGCGCCGATCCGGTATTGGCCGAATTGTGGGCCAATGAGAAGGATGCCGCCTATGATCGCCTGTGAGCAAGGGGACATTGTGCTCGTCGTCTTTGCGTTCACCGACGAAAGCGGCGACAAACGTCGCCCGGCGGTCATCCTCAGCACAAGCGATTATCATCGCAACCGGCAGGAGGCGATCATCGCCGCGATTACCAGCAACGTAGATCGGGTGCTCTGCGGAGATCATCTCATCGCGGGCTGGCGAGAGGCCGGCCTGCTCTGGCCTTCGACGGCAACAGGTATCATCCGCACCGTCAAACGTTCCATGATCGAACGCCGGCTCGGCAAGATGCCTGCTGCGGACATGGAGGCGATCCGAGGCCAGTTGCGCCGCGTGCTGGCGTTGTGAATACAGGCAATAGGAGACGGTAGTGAACAAAATCCGCCACATCGAAGCCAGAGATACGTAAGGACAAGCACGGCCAAAGACCTGACGCCGAATCCGCAGGGATGCGCCGAATCAGATTCGATGCTCCCTGCGGATTCGCTGTTCTATTCGCCGTCGCCGAATCCGAACGCGCACTGCGCTCAGGGCATCTACTTCGACGGCAGCGATCCCGAGATCATCTCCTCGTCGGCGTCCACCGCAGCCGGCAACATGGCAAACGCCGTCGAGAGACTGCTGTCGAGGTGGCAGTAGAGCCGGTAGAGGTCATCGCAGGTCCGCCGCGTGCTCGGGTTGGGGATGCTGAGCTCGGGGCCGGCGAGCCAGGCGTCGCGGATGGCGTCGAAGCCGCTCACCTGCCCGGAGGCGTAGGCCGCCAGGAACGCGATGCCCAGGCTGCCGGACGCCTGTGGATGATGCTCGATGGGGGCGCCGAGGATGTCCGCCATGATCTGGCGCCAGAGCGGGCTGGCCGCTCCCCCCGCGGTGGCGACGATGCGGCGCACCCGCGGGCGAATCGAGTCGTAGCCCTGGCGCACGGCATAGCCGAACGACTCCAGCAGCGCCCGATAGATGTGGGCAGCGGTGTGACCGGGCGTCAGGCCGAATAGAACGCCGCGCGTGTGCGGATCGGGCGTTGGGGTGCGACGGCTCATGAGGTGCGGCAGCGCCACCAGGCCCTCGCTGCCGGCCGGTATCGCGGCAGCGATACGGTCGAGGGTCGCGAAGTCGGGCGCGAGGGCGGGCGCAAGACCCGCCCCGACGACAGCCGCGCCGAACTCATCCTGGAACCACATCAGCGATCGGCCACACGTCAGAACGTTGGCCACCCACACAATTGCGCCTCCATCGGTCTCGGCGCCGAAATGCGGGCCTGCTGCGGCCACCGCCAGCGGGCGCGTCGTCAGGGTCAGCAGCCCGGTGGCGCCGAAGGAGATCATGGCGTCGCCCGGCCCCACCGCGCCGCAGCCCACGATGGTCGGGAAGGTGTCGCCGCTGCCCGCAATCACCGGCGTGCCAGGCCGCGCGGACCGGTCGTCTGCGCCGCAGCCGGCGTGACGCCTCCCACTGCTGCACGTCAACCGGGGCGCCACAGTCACCATCCCCATCACGATCACCAATCGGCTGGCGAGCGCTGCGGCCTCGGGCGTGGTGCGGCTTGCCGGTGTGGACCACTTACCTGCTACTTTTGTACGAAGCCAGGTGATACTCGGGCCAGGTACACTCGTACACAGGAACCCTTCAGGTTATCGAAAAGGTCCCACATCCAAAATGGGTCTGCTTCCCGACGTGGAGGATGGAGGCCAATTCCAGGTACGGGACGAGGGTCGGGGGGATGAACGAGAAACTCTGCGTGCCGATCCAATTTCCGGGCCAGTCTTTGGGGGCTCGGCTGAATTTGTGTTGCTGAACCGGGATGCGCGCAGCGTCTTCCATTGCCTGTTGCAGGGCGGATCGCCCTTCCTCGCCCAGGCTGTTCCCCAGGTCGTCGGGAGTGTGATACTTCCCCGGCAGCAGGTCGGTCATCCGGGCAACCAGGGCCTGGAGGATTTTTGGCAGTGTGGGCGCCTGGTCGGCAGGGATTTTCTTTCTTCCGGGTGCTTTGCTGCCCGCCGGAGAAAAGTCAAAGGGGGTCAGCCAGGTCAGGTTGTCGTACAGGCGCTCCGCATTGGCGATAGCAGCCAGCCCTTCTGCCCATTGGACGGGGGTGACGTGGTAGCTCAGATCCAGTTTCCCTTCCTGCACCACCGGTTCCCACCGGTTCCCACGGGCTGCGTAGACGGCATGGATGTCGAACTGCCCCCAGAGGCTGTTTTGGTGATGCCAGCGAGGATCGGAGGTCGTCGCGGCCGCCTCCATGGCCGGCAAAATCACCTCCAGAAACCGTCCGTGATCTGCACTCTCGCCCATGAGCTTGAGTTCCCACAGGATCAACTCCCCCTGTCCGTATGTCCGTTTGCCAGGATAGACGAACAGCACGGCTTCGGTGGGCCATGACGCTTGCGGGAAGGCCGCGCGCTTGTCCCCGATCTTGAATCCCTCCCACGGGGCCAAGGCTTTGCGCCAGGGGGCCGCTTCACGGGTGGGCAGGCGCTCGGCGATGGTGGCGCCCAGGACCTGGGAGATCTCGGCCGACAGGCAGGAAGGCAACCAGACCAGCGAGCTGTTCACCTGCCAGACGACCAGGTAGCGGATGAGGTCAATCGGACTGGTAGAAGGATACATACTCGATCAATTCGTAGAGCAGTTGGATCCGGGGCTTGGGCCACTGCCGGATCCTCCAGGCGTGCAGCATGTCTTTGGCTTCCGGGCTCAGGTAACCCAGGAACCGTCCCCAGTAGAATTGCTCCTCGCTGGCGTCGGTGAGATTCAACAGTTGCTGAAGGGCCTGTTGTGCTTCGGGGCGCAGGAGCGTGCGAAACACCGCGGCCATCTCCAGCAGGCTCAGGAAATCCGTGATTTCGAAGGTCAGCATCCCCCGGCGATCTCGTTCGTGAGGGATCAGGAGTTGGTGAGGGGCAGAGAAGAATCGAACACGCAACTGGTCCATCGAGAAGCGCCCTTCGTGATGCACGGCCCGACAGAGTATGTCTCCCATGGTGATCCCTCTGCCCATCCCCATGGTAGGCAGGATCTGGATCAGTCCTTTAAGGGCTGCCCCGTGATAGATGACGAGTTCCTGCAGCCAGGGTTTCAACTCTTGGCGATGGATCGCCACCAGGAAATGATCCGGCGCATGCACATAGGCGCCCAGTACCCGGCTATCAGAAAATCCTCTTCCGCTCTCCAATTGTTTTGGCAGCCGGTTGACGAACCCCCAGATGATGATAGACCGGCGTGAGACCTGGCCCAACCGGCCGGCTTCGCCCAGGATGGCCCGACATGTCTGACAGTACTGGGATGTTCCACGCCTGGAAGGCACGCGGGGATAGATCCAGCATCGCTGGCAGGGGCCATCGAGGGCAGAATGAGGAGGCCCGACCTCCTCTTTGTCGAAAAGATCGGGCTTTTCCTCGAGGACTCTCAGCGTAGCCAACAACTCGGCGCCGGTTCGGCTCCGGCGCAACCAATCAAAGCCGTTAAGCACGTAGCGCCCTTCGCAGGTCGGAATAGTGATCGATGACGCCAACTTCGCTCCAGGCCGGGACAGGCAACTGCCAACGATCTTCGGGCTCGCCGGCGTACCGCTTTACCCAGTCGATGAGATAACTATCCGGCAAGATGTGCAGGCGTAGGCTGCCCATGCCAAGGTAGCGATGCCTGCCCATCTTGTGGGCGAATCCTTCTTCCAGGGCCACACACCACAGCAACCGTTGCATCTCCTCCTCCTCCAGGTTCCAGAAGCGGATCGTGCAGTGGGCGCGTGCCCCAGGCAGAATAGCCCGGAAGTAACTCGCCTGAACGGCATCCGGCTGAAAATCCTCCACCTGCTCGACGATAGGGGCTAGTGGTATCGGCGGGAAAAGCCGCCAGGCCTTGGCGATGTGCAGTTGAGAAGCGGGGCCGCCGGCCACGTTTTGCCATTGACCACCTCGGTACTGCCAGTTACCGTAGGGATAGGGTACCTTGAACCAGGCCAGTTGCGGGTCCTGGAACAGACCAAAGCTGAACGAGAGACGGCCAGCGATGGCTTGATTGGGGCCGCGTCCCACCCAGCCGAACAGGCTGTCCGCCGGGTTCAAACGGGCGATATCAGGGCTCGGCTCGCGGGAATCGCTGGCGATGGCATAGATGTGGCGGATCATCCCCTTGATGCTGCGGCTGGGGAGGGCATAGGTCTTCGGGTCGTTGCGCTGGGCAGCCTCAGGCGCAGACATGGAGAAAAAGTCCCAGCCATTCACCGGGCCATCGGCCAACGCGGCCTTCCAGGAAGGTTCGCCGCTCTCTCTCACGTGGATGGGGGTCAGGACTTCTGCTGCCACCTCTAACATGCCGCTGTAGCCGCCAAATGCCCGGTGCGAGACAAAGCCGGCCTCGGCCCTGGGGGGTGTGGAAGAGACTCGTGTCCCTTCGGCCGCCAGCGGCCGGATGAATTCCAGCGCCGCGCCGGCCGCCGGCCCCTCCAGATCCAGCCGGCGCCAGATGCCATCCCGAACCAACGACTGCTCACCAAACAGCGCCTGGCTTAGACCGGCCGGATCGGCGGTCAGCCAGTTGAGCCCGGTGATGGACGCCTTGACCCAGCCGAAGCCGCTGGTCTTTTCGCCACCCAGTGGAATGTCGCCCCGCTGGAAATCCTGGAGCAGGTGCGCCAGCAGTGCGAGAGCCTCTTTGTCCGGTTCGCCGAGGTCCTGCATGTCTATCTGGAGTTGAAAGGCCAGATGGTTCCCGTAGGCAAAGAGATAGTCCTGCTTGGCGGTCTCCAACGGCCGGCCTGTCTGGGGATCCATCTTGACACCGTCCATCGAGCACCAGGCGCGCTCAGGATCGTACGGGTCTGCGAGATAGGCATCGGAGAAGAAGGCTAACCCCCGCCGCCCTTGCGTGCCAAAAAGGCGGTCCAGGGCCCTGGTGGTTCTGCCCGATTCTCCCCAGAGTGTTTTCAGCACCTGCGAGGCGCGTTTTCGGAAGGCGCCCTTGATGGTGCTGCCGGGGATGTAGACTTCCCAGGCGCCCTGTTCCTGTGAGGACGGGGACCAGGACAGCATACGCATGAACACGGTGTCGTAGGGCTTGCCGTACTTGCGGGAGATCTCTCGATTGGATGAGCCGCCGGCCCGGAAGTCAATATGGTAGGGCTGGGCAAGTTCCTGACGGGCGCGGTCGCGATGGCCATTGAGAAAGGCGATGAAATTCTGATCGTTGGCGATGCTTTTTCGCAGATTCCCGGGGTGTAGCATGTGCTGGAAGCGCACGCGCCTGTGCTCGTTGACAAAATCCCGCCACGCGGCCCGACTGACCCCTTCCGGGACCTGCGCCGGATCGCCCCACTGGTGTTCCCCGATCTGACCCTCGAGCAGCATGGTCTTGATGCGCAGGTGTTCTTCGCGGGCGGCGATTTCCACGTCTATCCAGGAGTCGCTCTGGATCAGTGTGATCTGCTGATCGACCTGCTGGTAGAGCCGGGGCAGGATCGCCTGGCAGGCTGGCGACAGGACCTCGACCAGGGCTGCCTCATCCTGGATGCGGGCGGCCAGACGTTCCGCCAGGGTGACATCCAGCCCCAGGCTGTCGGCGACTTGCTGCCAGGCTTCCTGATCGAGTTGCTGCCGGGCCTGGCGCTCGTGCACCATCTCTTTGAGAATCCGCCTGGCCATGTTGGCTTTGCTGCCGAGGGCCGCTGTGAGGGCCGCATCGGCCGCACCCTCGCTGGGAAAAGGTTTGTCGACCAGGGGTTGAATGGCGTCGAGAACGCTCTTGGAGAGGGCGTATTTGCCCTTGCCCAGCCTGCCCAGGGCCGCCGAGGGCAGCGTCCAGATCTCAGCTTCGCCGGATGACTGCTCCATCAACCAGATGGCGATCACGCGCGGCAGATACCTGGCAAACTTCCCCTTCCAGTCTTCCGGGCTGAGGATCGGCCCTGCCAACCCCATCTCCAGACGGCTGCGGATGGGATCTGGGATGTCCCGCATCGCTTCGACCAGCACGCGGCCTTCCACGGCGGCAAAGGAAGGGACGTCGGGGTCCACCTTGCCCCAGTTCCAGCCAACCAGAACGGGGTTGGTGGCGTTGAAGGCCAGGGTCAATCGCAGATGATTGATATCGGCCTGAACACGGGGGGGCGCTTCAGTAGCCGAGAGCGGCATGTCCATTTCAAGACGACAGCGCCCCAGCCCTTTGCTCTTGCCAGCGCCGAACCAGAATCGCCCTGCCCGGAGTTCCTGGAGCAAGTAGTACAGCCGGGTTGTGTTTTCGCCTTGCTGGAGGATCGGATCGTTCACAGATAGCACAAGATCGAACGCCGAGTTGCGGAACAGGGTTTCCATCTTGTAGTTGGCGTTGGCCTCGGCTGCCCAGCGATCCTCATCCAGCTTGATCCCCATGCGCAGGTCAAAGAAGTTGCCGCGTGGGTAAGACCCTTCCTGTAGCTTGCAATCTACGCTCTTGATGAGCCCTTCGGGCATCGGGGCGCCGTACAACCGCAGCCACAATTGGTTCAGCAGGCCGGTGTTCCGGCCATCGCGCGACTGGCCGATGAAGGCGTCCATCAAGGACTGGGCGGTTCCAGCCACCTCCCCTGCCAGCGAGACCAGCCGGTGCGTTCCGTCTCCATCGCGCGTGAAAAGCGTTTTCCGTGCATTCCCTCGATAAATGGGAGTTTCCGCTATCAGTTTCCCCTTTAGAATCATGATATCTCTCCTTTGCTTCGGCTTTGCGGCAACGAATCCAGGCAGCACGTCGTTCGCGCAGGAACGGCTGATTGCGATGCCAGTATACCAGCACTTCAAGGGTTGGTCAACTGATCGGGGTCGTGCCCGCATCGCCAAATGGGGCGGTGTGGCCGGACGTCTTCTTGCCGCTGGTCCCCAACCGGCAGAACCCGTAGTACTTTGCGGCGGAAATCCTTATGCAGTTGAAGGGTATGCGCAAAGTACTTTAAACAGTTGGGCGGCGTGTTCTGCAACTGCCAAAGGACTTACGCCCAACTGTAGTAGTCAAAGCGTCGCGCCAGGGTGCTGCGTGAGCCGGGAAAGCCCGCCGCGCGGCTCACTTGCGCCACGATTGACAAACGTGCTATAATCCATACCAACGAGAGGGTTGTGTGTTGATAGATTCGGCGGAGGATGGGATATGACGATCGTGGAATTGAGGCAGGATATCACCGGCATCCAGGCTCGCCTGGGATGGCTGGAACAGACCGTGCGGCAGCTCCTCGGCGAACAGCCGGCATCGCCGCCCGCGCCCGAGGAGGTTTTGGATCAGGAGCAACTCCTGGCCTGGATGCGCGCCGAGGGATTGATCATTGAGGCGCCGCCTGAAGCTCGCAGGCACGCTTCCCGCTGGCGCGCCTTGTCTGAAGCCGACAAGCAAGCCGTCCTGTGGGAATTAGATCATTTGCCTCCTGGTCCCATGGCCAGTGATCTCATTATCGAAGGACGCCGCTAAGAATGGCGTTTCACTACCTCGACGCCAGCGCACTGGTCAAGTACTACGTCCTCGAACCAGGCAGCATGTGGGTTCGCGGGCTCATTGATCTTGCCGGAGAGCAGATACGCTTGTCAGCACACTCGATTCTCGTGGCTGACGTCAGCGTTGCCGAAGTGTCGGCCGCGTTTTCGATCTTGCATCGAGTCAACCGGCTTCGGCGGATGGCCTGGGACAGCGCGTATGATCGTTTCATGGACGACGTGAGTCGTCGATATCAGCTTGTAGGAGCGGGGCGTGACGATTTCTTTGCAGCGGCTGACCTTGCCAGGCAGCACCCGCTGAAGGCCTACGACGCCGTGCAGTTGGCCGTCGCGCTGCGCCAGCACCACGCGCTACGCGCCGTCAGACAGTCCCTCATCTTTGTCAGCGGCGACAAGACGCTCCTGGCTGCGGCTGAAGCTGAAGGCCTGGCAACCGACAACCCCTTCGATCACGTGTCGCCCCAGGACACGCCAGAGCGCGCCTCCTCCTAATCATCGCTCATTGTCCACCTGCCACTATTCTTTCGCAATGGCGCAAAACTTACTACCTGCGGCCTGTCATTCCTTCGACAGGCTCAGGACAGCGTCTGAGCGGGTTTGTCCCTGAATTCTCGTAGCGGCGTGACGTCAGCGAAGCCTGCCCTGAGGCCCTTCCTGAGGCCCCTCCCGAGAGCATCTTGAGTTACATCCTGAGTTCATCGAAGGGCCTGTCGAAGGGTTCATCGAGGGGTTCAGCGAAGGGCCAGGCCGAAGGGAATCCTTCACTGCGTTCAGAGCCTGCCCTGAGAGAAGCGAAGGAGTGACAAGCCACATTTGGAATTGCTGACGCAAAGTCCACTCACTTGCGCCACGATTGACGAGCGTGCTATAATCCATACCAAGGAGATGGTTTTGCGTTGATGAATCTGACGGAGGTTGGCATGACGATCGTGGAATTGAGGCAGGATATCACCGGCATCCAGGCTCGCCTGGGATGGCTGGAACAGACCGTGCGGCAGCTTCTCGGCGAACAGCCGGCATCGCCGCCCGCGCCCGAGGAGGTTTTGGATCAGGAGCAACTCCTGGCCTGGATGCGCGCCCAGGGGTTGATCCGCGAACCAACGGCCGAAGAACGGCGCCTGGGGGCTGAGTGGAGGGCGCTGTCACAGGAAGAGAAACAGGCCGTCATCTGGGAACTCGATCATTTGCCACCCGGTCCAATGGCAAGCGACATCATCATCGAAAACAGGCGTTAGCGATGCCGCCATACTTCCTCGACGCCAGCGCACTGGTCAAGTACTACATCCTGGAACCGGGCAGCACCTGGGTTCGAGCACTGGTCGATGCGCGCAAACCGGACGATGAACTTCCGATCAACCCTATTCTGATTTCAGACGCCAGCATTGTCGAGTGTGCGGTCGCTCTTGCCGTGCTTTGCAGGGTCAACCGGATCTCTCGATCCGCGCAGAATGGAGCCTATCGGGCTTTCATGGGGCACATCGCCGTCAGTCGCCTGAGAACGGTGACTCTGTCCACCGCCGACTTTCACCTCGCAGCCAGTTTCACCCAACGACACCCGCTGAAGGCCTACGACGCGGTGCAATTGGCCGTCGCGCTGCGCCAGCACCACGCACTCAGCGCCGTCAAACAGTCTCTCATCTTTGTCTGCGGCGACAAGACGCTCCTGGCTGCGGCCGAAGCTGAAGGCCTGCCAACCGACAACCCCTTCGATCACGTGTCACCCCAGGATACCCCAGGCCGCGCCTCCTCTTGATCTTCTTCCCTCCGCCCCGCCTCTACGCTTTGACCACCAGCGCGTGGTCAAAACCGGTCAGGTTGCGCACACCCGATTCGGTCACGACCACAACGTCCTCGATGCGGACCCCGAATTGGCCCACCAGATAGACGCCGGGCTCGATGCTGAAGGCCATGCCTGCCCGCAAGACGGTCGCGTCGCCGGCCATGATCCAGGGCGGCTCGTGCCCTTCCAGCCCCACGCCGTGACCCGTGCGATGGGTGAAGAACGGGCCGTAGCCGGCCGCCTCCAGCGTGCCGCGCGCGACCCGGTCGATCTGCTCGCACGTGGCGCCCGGCCGGACCGCGGCCATCGCCCGCTGATTCGCCTGGTACACCGCGGCGTGCACCTTGAGGAATTCAGGGGAAGGCTGCCCCAGGTGGACCATCCGGGTGATGTCGGACTTGTAGCCGGCCAACGACGCGCCGATGTCGATGACGATGGCGTCACCCGTTTGCAGTCGGCGTTCGCCGCTGTGATGATGCGGATACGCGCCGTTCGGCCCGGATGCGATCAGCGTGAAGTTCACTTCTTCGGCGCCATCCTGCCGGAACGCTGCCTCGGTCACCCACGCCACCTCGGCTTCGGTGACGCCGGGTCGGCAGGCATCGACCGCGGCCTGCATCGCCCGATCAGCCTGAGCCGCGGCCCGCGCCAGCGCCGCGATCTCCGCCGCGGACTTCCGCAGACGCAAAGGGGTCAACAGCGCATCGACCGTCGTCGTATGATCGGGAGTCGCGGCCTCTTGCAGCCGGAGCAGGAAGTCAGCGCGCATGGTCCCATCCACGGCCAGGGTGCGCGGCATCCGCAAGGCCGCCAAGGCTTGCCGCAACGCGACCTGGGGGCCGTCCGCGTCGGCCCAGGAGAAAAAGCTGAGGTCGGCGTGGGCCGCGACCTCCTCCAGGTTGAGGCCGGGCACGACCATGCACGTGTCTTGCGGGCTCACCAGTAGCAGGCATAGCCGCTCGTCGGGGTGCGGCGCAAAACCCAGCAGATAGCGCATGTTGGCCGTCGGCCCGATGGCAGCCAGGTCTACCCCGGCCTCTTGCATGGCGGACTGCATCCGCGCGAGTCCGGCGTTGGTTTGCATCATCAGGTCCTTTCTCAGGCGTTCCAGCGAAGGCGCCAGGCCGTCGATTCCGCCTCCGGCGGCGCTTCGCTGCCCCACATCCGGCTCGGGTACCAGCCGAAGCGCTGGGCCAGATCCGCCAGCAATTCGGCAGTTTTGAACGGGGCCAGTACCGCGTCTATCACGGGCACACCGAGCGCGTTCTGCATCGTCTCGTGGAACCCGAATTCGGCCGTGCAGCCCAGGATGATGACCTCGGCGCCGTCTTCCTGAACGGCTTTGCGCCCCTCTGTAAGCAGGCGATCGCAGGTCCGGTCGTGGTCGGCCTGGAAGTCATGCACGCCCAGGTCCAACGGCCGCATCGAGACCATGCGATGGCCGTGTCCGTACAGATGCACATTCTCGCGCATCTTCGGGATCCACTTGCGGCGCCCCACCAGCACCGAGAAGGTGTTGCCCAGGTTGCTCGCGATGGCGGTGGCCGACTGACATGGCGCGGTCACAACCGCCCGGCCTGACACCTCGCGCGCCTCGCGCAAGCCGACATCGTAGAAGCAGCCGATGACGACCGCGTCGTAGCTGTTCGCGGCCTGGCGAGTCAGCCGCACGATGTCGCCGACCACCAGGCCCTCGTACGCGTGATATTCCAGATGCTGAGGCCGGCCGGCCGGCAGGGAGACCACGTCCACCTGCGTGCCGTCCAGCCTGGCGAGATTCAGGATCCTCGCCACATCCGCATCGAAGGCGTCCGTCCCAACCGGGTTGATCCACAAGATGTGCATCACCCACACTCCTTTTTGCGACCGTTGCGAAGGGGTTGAAACCTTCGCAACGGTCAGTGGTCAGACTTCCCGCTTGCCCAGCCCATAGTAGCGATTCGCCTGTTCTTCGGTGATGTAGCCGTTCTTCAGATCTGTTTTGACCAATGCCGGATCGCGCTGCATGGGGTCCCCCCACCCTGCGCCCGTGGCCGTCATGACTCGGATCACGTCATCGGTGTTCAACGTCAAACCGCTGACCACCGAGTAGCGCTCCGTCTCGCCGTTGGCGCGGACGATCAACACGTGATTGGGTGACCCCGGGTGACCGCCTTTCAGGGGCCAGGGCGGCACCCTCGAGCGGGTGTAGGCCACAGTCAGCCAGGCATTGTCGGACTTGATGCGGTAGTCGATCCGCACGCCCTTGCCGCCCCGATGCAGACCCGCGCCGCCGTCCTCATCATGGAAACTGAGGTAGTCCACCGTCACGCCGTAACGCGCTTCGGCGACCTCGGCCGGACAGTTGTATGTTTCGCCGTGCAGGGCGCAGAACTGCCCCGAATTGCCGTCGGCTTGCGGCGATCCACCCCAACCGCCCAACTCGGGCTCGATCACGGCATACGGCCGGCCGGTGTCGGGATGGGTGCCGCCGAAAAGGGTCCCGCAGACCGAGGCAAAGCCGCCGGCCGGCAGTTGGTCGGACATGTGTTGGGCCAGGCAGCGCACGATGAGATCGTGGACCCGGATCGTAATCTCATAGTAGATGCCCTGGGCCGCCGGGTAAATCGGGTCGAAAACACTTCCGTGTCGGGTCAAAACCTTTAAGGGCCGGAAGGTGCCGCCGTTGGCCACTCTGCCCGGCGAGGTGATGCCTTTGAAAGCGATCTGGCACGCGGTGACCGCTTCGTCGCGACTCATATTGAAGGGACCTTTGTCCTGATCGGGACTGCCCCGTAGATCGATGATGAACTCGTCGTCACGGATCTCAATCGCGACCTGGTAGGCTGGCCCGGTATCTTGCTCTTCGACCAGGGAGTACTTGCCCTTGGGCAGCCGCTTCAACGCGTTCAGGCTCACCTGTTCGCCATAGTTCAAGTATTCTTCCACGGCATGAAGGAATACGTCTTTCCCGTACTTGTTGACGATTTCCAGCACGCGATGCTCGCCGACCCGGACAGAAGCCACGCCGGCCCACAGATCGCCCGTTAGAAAATCGGGCATACGGCAATTCGCGGTGAGGATATCGAACACGGACCGGATCGGCTGGCCCCGGGAAAAGAGCTTGATCCCTGACAGGATGATCCCTTCCTGAAATATTTCGGTGGCATCGGTGGACATGCTGCCAGGCACCATGCCGCCGACATCGTTCCAGTGGGCGATGTTGGCCGTCCAGGCCACAACTTCTCCTGCTGCAAAGACGGGCATGACCAGGATTACGTCGTTCAGATGCGTCACCCCGCCGTTGTACGGGTCGTTGGTGATGAAAATGTCGCCCGGCTCGATATCGCCCGGTTGGTTGAACTTTTCGAGAATTCGCTTGACGGTTTTATCGAGCACGCCGACGAAGGCCGGGATGCCGGCCCCGGAACCGGCCAGCTCCCCATGCCTGTCGGTGATGCCGGTGCCCATGTCGAGCACTTCATAGATGATCGCGCTCATGGCTGTGTGGCGCAAGGCCGCGAACATCTCGTCGGCCGCCGCCTGCATCGAGCTTTGGATGATTTCTATCGTGATCGGATCATACTGGTGACTCATGGGTGATCCTCCTCAGTGCGCTGTCTGAATGTGAACGTTGCCGTAGTCATCGACGTGACACGGCAGGCCGGGCGGGATCACGATTGTCGTGCCAGATTCCTCGATGATCGCGGGGCCCACAAAACCCATCCCCGGTTCCAGGAGATCACCGTTGTAGATCGTCGCCTGGTGCACGCCGGCCTCGACGTAATCTACTTCGCGCTGGCCCTTGACGGCCTCCGCGAGCTGGCGACCTGTCGTCAGGCGCTTCTCCGGCTTCAACTTGTCCACTTCGGCAATCGCGACCAGGTGATAGCAGACCAGCTCTGCCGGCGCGGTCAACCGGTAGGTGTACTCACGCTCGTAATCTGCGTCGAACCGCTCGCGGATGGCCTCGATCTGGCCGGCCGTGATGGCGCCATCCGGCAGCTCGATTTCCACGGAATGCTCCTGGTTCTGATAGCGGCACCGGCCATAGCGGAGGAAGTGCACCCGAGAGCGGTCGATATTCTCTGCGACAAATTCCTGGATGGCCCGCTCTTCGAGTATCGTGAACGCCTGGTTGATCTGCGCGGCCCCTTCGGGGCCGGCCAGCTCGACGATCTGCGTCTGGAGGTAGTCCCGGCGCAGGTCGCTCAGCAACATGCCCCAGGCCGAGAACACGCCCGACAGGCTGGGGATCACTGCCTTCTTGATCCCCAACTCCTTGGCCAGGGCGCATGCGTGCATGCCACCACCACCACCGAAGGCGATCAGCGTGAAATCGCGCGGGTCATGTCCCCGGTTGACGGAAATCAGCTTGATGGCGTTGACCATGTTGTTATTGGCGATGCGGATGATGCCACGCGCGGCCTCCTGTCGACCGGTCGAGAGGGTTGTGGCGAGCCTGTCCAACGCCCGGTCCACGGCGGCCATGTCCGCGACCAGCGTGCCGCCGCAGAAGTAGTCCGGATTGATCCGCCCCAACGCCAGGTTCGCATCGGTGGTCGTGGCCTCTGTCCCGCCGGCGCCATAGGAAACCGGGCCGGGCACGGCCCCGGCGCTCTGGGGACCGACGTGCAGCCGCTGGAACTCATCCACCCAGGCGATGGACCCACCGCCATTGCCGATCTCCACCAGATCCACCACCGGCACCGTGACCGGGTATCCGGCCGAGGTCTCGGTGCGCTCGACCATGTAGTTGGTGTTGAGCTTGACCTCTCCCTGGGTGATCAGCCCGCACTTGGCCGTCGTGCCACCGATATCGATCGCGATGGCGTTGGGTTCGCCGATCAGCCGGGCCAGCGCCGCAGCGCCCCAGACCCCGCTGGCCGGTCCGGATTCGATCATCGTGATCGGGATCTCCCGGGCGCTTTTGACCGTATCGACGCCGCAGTTGGATTGCATGATATACGGCGTGCAGCTCATCCCGGCCTCGGCCAGGCATCCGGTCAGGCGGTCCAGGTAGCGATGGGCGATGGGCTGCACATACGCGGACAGCACGGCCGTGTTCGTGCGCTCGTACTCGCGCCACTCCCGCGTGATCTGGTAGGACGCCACCACGGAGACTTGGGGCCAGAGCTCCTTCACTTTGGCCAGCACAGCCTCTTCGTGCGCCGGATTGGCATAGGAATTGATGAAGCAGATGGCGATGGCCTCCACGCCGTCAGCACGAAAATCATCGAGGATGGCCGGCAAGCCGGAGAGATCGAGCGGCTTGCTCTCTAGCCCCTTGTACGAGATGCGTTCCGGCACCTCGCGGCGCAGATAGCGCGGCACAAAGGGTACCGGCTTGCGATATTCCAGATTGAAGAAGTCTGGGCGATTGCCGCGGCCGATCTCAAGAATATCACGGAAGCCTTCCGTCGTCAGGAGTCCAACCTTTGCGCCCTTCCGCTCCGTGATCGCGTTGATGACGATCGTCGTGCCGTGCACAAAGGAAACGAACTCGCTGGGCGCGACGTGGCTGGCCTCGATCACATCCATCACACCCTTTTCGAACTGTCCGGGGGTCGTGTGGCTCTTGGCCGTGCCGACCTCTCCATCTGGGGTCACATACACCAGATCCGTGAACGTCCCCCCGATATCGGTAGCGACTCTTAGCATATTGCCTCCTCACGTCATGAGATTCGTTTGCAGCCGAAGCGCTTAGGGTTCGTAAAAATACAAGTTCCCGTGTCACCCCTTCGTTGCACCCCTCGATGTACCCCTCGCTGAACTCGGGAGGGGCCTCGGGAGGGGCCTCAGGGCAAGCTCTGAGCGGGTTGGCCCCAAGTGTTGCGCCACAGCGCCAAGACAGCGAAGCATGTCCTGAGTGAAATCGAAGGGGGTCCCGCCTGCGGCAAGGAGATTCTTCGCTTTTTTGACTGTACGCCGCGAGGCTCGGGGCAGAGCCGCTCAGAATGACATCAATGGAAGTTGTTCCTTTACGGACCCTTAGCCCGCCCGGCCGGCGCTGGCTGAGTGAAAAGATGGCAGCGGACTTTGTGCCCTGGTCCCGCCTC
>MNXL01000387.1 GCA_001871755.1 Anaerolineae bacterium CG2_30_64_16 | reverse complement strand
CCCAGGGCGATCCCGCTCAGCTCCAGCAGGTAAAGGCGCAGCGGCTGCGCGTTCCACAGCACGATGCTCTGCGGCACCAGGAGGGCCAGCAGGTGGCCGGCCAGGATGATGGTGATGCCCCAGTGAAACGAGATCGAACCCCAGAAGAGCTGCCGGCGCTCCAGCAGTTGCGACGACAGCGCCGAGATGCTGAACGGGCGATAAAGCGAGCGGTAGAGCGTCACGACGACCGCGATCGCCAACGCGACGTAGGGCAAAATCACAAAAAACAGGGTGTTCCAGTCCATGGTGCCTCCAATCCCCAATCCCTAATCCCTAATCCCCCACCGCCGCCAGCACCGCCTCATACACGTGAATATACGGATTGTCCCGCTCCTTCTCCCGCAGGATCGCGATCATGCGCTCCACCGCGGTCTTCAGATGCTCGACCAGCTCCGGCAACGGCGGATCGGCGGCCGCGAGATAGCGCAGCACCGGGACGAGGTGATCGGGCAGCTCGCCGGCCGGGTCAATGTCCAGCTCGGCCATGGCGCGGTTCAGCTTTGCCATGAACGCGCCGCGCTGATAGCTCTCGCCCCAGACCTGGAACCCGACGTAGGGCGCGGCCGCGGGGCTGAGGTCGAGGGTGCGGGTCGCCAACTCCTCCCAATCCGCCAGCGACAGCCGGCCGATCTGCTTGAGGAAGGCCGCGGCCTTGTCGCGCGCCGGCCCCTTCTCGGCTTGCGCGAGGCCCGCTTTCAGCTCATCCAGCAGCCCCGGGTAGGGATAGACCAACGCCTGCGCCAGGAGCGCATAGATGCTCATCAGTCACCTCGCGCCGGCGGCTGGATGGCGCCGAAGCCGACCTCGCCCTGGTGCGCCAGCGGGTCCCGCCACGTTTCCACCGCCATCTCGCGGTGATAGGGCGGCAGGACGAAGCGCTCGTGGAGGTGCGGCAGGGTGGTCAGCCGGTAGATGGCTTCCGCCTCGGCGGGCGTGATCCCAGCTCGGGCCAACGCCTGCAAAGTGGCCGGACCGGTCGCGTCCCCCGTCTGGCGGCGCATGTAGAGCCGCACGGCGTACATCTTGGCCAGGATGCGGCGGATGACCGCTTCGTCGCCGACGCTGAACAGGTTGGCGAGATACTGGATCGGCAGCCGCGCGGCGTCGAGGTTGTCGAGCAGGTCGAAGTCCTGCACTTTGTCCGAGAGATCGAGGCGGTTGAACCCGCCCTCCACGGTGCTCATCACGGGCGAGAGGGGCGGGATGTAGAACATCATCGCCAGGGTGCGGTATTCCAGGTGCAGCGGCAGGGCGATCCGCCAGACCTTGACGAACTGGTAGACCGGCGACTTCTGCGCGGCCGCGATCCAGCCGTCATCGACGTCGTTGGTCTTGGCGGCCGCGATCACGGCCGGGTCGAACGGGTCGAGGATCGTGTCCAGGAAGGCATCCAGCAGCCGTTCGTCCGGCACGTTGGCGGCCGCGGGGATGCGGTCGGCGTCGTAGAGCAGCACCCCCATGTAGCGGATGCGGCCCACGCAGGAATGCGCGCACGCTGGCGCCTGGCCCGTCTCCAGCCGCGGGAAGCAGAGAATGCACTTTTCCGATTTGCCCGTGTTCCAGTTGTAATACACTTTCTTGTACGGGCACGCGGCCACGCACATGCGCCAGGCGCGGCACTTGTTCTCGTTGACCAGCACGATGCCATCTTCCGCGCGCTTGTAGATGGCGCCCGAAGGGCACGCGGCCACGCACGCCGGGTTCAGGCAGTGGTTGCAGATGCGCGGCAGGTAGTTGAAGACCACCCGCTCGATCTCGTCCAGCGACGCCTGCACCTCGGCCGGGAGGTTCTGACGGTTGGGGTCATTTTTGGCGTAGAGCGGCGAGCCGCCCAGGTCGTCGTCCCAATTGGGACCCGATTCGATCTGCATCGGTTTGCCCGTCACCTGCGAAATCGGGATGGCGGTCGGCTGGTCCTCCCCCTCCGGCGCGGTGAACAGGTCGGCGTAGCGGAAGGTGAACGGCTCGTAGTAATCTTCCAGGCTGGGCAGGTCGTTGTTGAAGTACAACTTCGCCAGCGCGCCGAGCCTGCCGTGCAGGCGGAGCTTAATCTTGTGGTCTTCGCCGTACCCTTGCTGAAATTCCCAGCCGCCGCGGAAGTGCTCCTGATCCTCCCACTGCGTGGGATAGCCGCTGCCGGGCCGGGTCTCGACGTTGTTCCACCACATGTACTCGGCGCCCTTGCGATCGGTCCACAGGTTCTTGCACGCGACCGAGCAGGTATGGCAGCCGATGCACTTGTCGAGGTGGAAGAGCATGCTGAGATGCGCGCGTACTTTCATAAATGATTGTTCTCCTGACCCGTGATGCGTCTTCTCACGCTTCACGCTCCACGCTCCACGCTTCACGTTTCACGTTTCACGCTTCACGTTTCACGTTAGAATTCCACCTTCTCCACTTTCCTCACAAACACGTTCGTATCCCGATTGACGCCGGTCGGCCCCCAGTAGTTGAAGGCATAGGTGAACTGGGCGTAGCCGCCGGCCATCAGCACCGGCTTGAGGCGGGTGCGGGTCAGCGAGTTGTTCATGCCGGCTCGCTTGCCGCGCAGCGGCGACTTGGGCACGCTGATAGTGCGCTCGGTGGCGTGATACACGAACACGGTTCCCTCCGGGATGCGCGAGGAGACGGCGCAGCGCTGGACGAACACGCCGTTGTCGTTGAACAGCTCCACCCAGTCGTTGTCCTCGATGCCCAGGCTGGCCGCGTCCTTGTGGTTCAGCCAGATGGGATAATCGCCGCGCGAGAGCGTCATCATGTGATGGTTGTCGGAATAGGTCGAGTGGATGCTCCACTTGCCGTGCGGGGTCAGGTAGTTCATCAGCCGGCCCTGCGCCTCGGCCTGCGAGTTCTGCGTCTCGTCGAGCATGGTGTGATCGGGCCGCGGCTTGTAGGTCGGCAACTGCTCGCCCCACTGCAGGTAGTTCGCGTGATCCAGGTAGAAGTGCTGGCGGCCGGTCAGCGTGCGCCAGGGGATCAGTTCCTCGACGTTCAGCGTGAAGGGCGAGTATGCGCGGCCGTGGTTGATGCTGGCCGACCAGGTCGGCGAGGTCAGCACGCGGCGGGGCTGCGCCACCAGGTCGGCGAAGGTGTAGCGCACCGCACGCGTCCCCGCGGCCAGATGGGTCAGGCTGCGGCCGGTCTTGTGCTCCTCCTGCTCGAAGGCGCGGTAGGCCAGCTCGCCGTTGGTGACGGGATCGAGGCGCAGGATGGCGTCTACCACCTGGAGCGGCTCTTCCAGGCTGGGACGAGTCGTGCCATTGAACGTGCGCCCCTGGGTCGCGGCCAGCGCCCGATATTCGTCGGCCACGGGGATCAGCAGGCCGTGCATGCCCACGCCGTTCTCCTCCACCGCCGGTCCCAGCGTGACCATCTGCTCGTAGAGCTGGGTGTAGTCCCGCTCAACCACGCGGAACTTGGGCATGGTCTTGCCGGGGATGGCCGCCACTTCGCCCCGCTTCCAGTCCAGGTCGCTGGTCTGGGAGAGCTCGTCCACCGTGTCGTGCTGGAGCGGGATGGCGACCAGGTCGCGCACCGGCTGGGGCAGATGCACCCGCGCCAGCTCGCTGACCTTCTGCGCCACCGCCCGGTAGATGTCCCAGTCGCTCCGCGATTCCCAGGCCGGGGGCACGGCCGCCTGCATCGGGTTGACGAAGGTGTGCAGGTCGGTGGAGTTCAGGTCGGTCTTCTCGTACCAGGTGGCCGCGGGCAGGATGATGTCCGAGTAGAGCGCGGACGTGTCCATGCGGAAGTTCAGATCCACCACCAGGTCGAGCTTGCCGGCCGGGGCCTCGGCGCGATATTCCACCTCGTTAGTGTAGCCCTGCGCCATCTCGCTGGCGATCGTGCCGGTATGCGTGCCCAGGTAGTGTTTCAGCATGTACTCGTGGCCCTTCATGCTGGAGCCGATGGCGTTGCCGCGCCAGATGAACCAGATGCGCGGCCAGTTTTCGGCCGCATCGGGGTCTTCCACCGCGAAGCGCAGCGCGCCGCTCCGCAGTTGGGCCACCAGGTGTTTAACGATCTCGGCCTCGGACTTTGCGCCCGCGGCCTCGGCGTCTCGGACGACCTGCAACGAGCTGCGATTGAACTGCGGGAAGAAGGGCAGCCAGCCCTTGCGCACCGCGCGCACCTGGTAGTCAATGGTGTGCTCTCGCTGCATCTCGCCGGGCAGCGTGTCGTAGGCGGTAAAGCCGCGCTCGTAGCGCCACTGGTCGGTATGCACGTAGTGGAACGAGGGCGTGTTCTGCTGGCGGCTGGGCAGCTTCCAGTCCGCGGCAAAGGCGATGGCCCCCCACGAGGCCTGGTTGGCGAGCTTCTCCTGCCCCACGTAGTGCGCCAGCCCGCCGCCGTTGACGCCGACCGAGCCGGTCAGCATCAGCGCAACAATCGCGGAGCGGTAGAGCAGGTTGTTGTGATACCAGTGGTTGGCCCCCGCGCCGATGATGACCATGTTCTTGCCGCGCGTCTGCTCCGCGTTGAGGATCCACTCGCGCGCGTAGCGCAGGCACGTGTCGCGGTGGATGCCAGTATGTCGCTCCTGCCAGGCCGGGGTGTAGGGCGCCTCGTCATCGTAGGACTTCGGGGTGTCGCCGGCCAGCCCGCGGCCCACGCCGAACTGCGCCATCAGCAGGTCGAAGACGGTGGTCACCGTGATCGGGCCGGCGCTGGTTTGGAGTGTGCGCACCGGAACCCCGCGGCGGAGTGTCTGGCCGCCGGCGAAATCATCGAAGGCGACCTGGACGACCGCGTCGTGCTGCGCCAGGAACGACAGCTCGGGGTCGAGGTCTTCGCCCGTCGCGCCGTCCTTCATTTCGAGATTCCACTTGCCTTTCTCCGTCTGCCAGCGGAAGCCGATGCTCCCTTTGGGCATACGCGGGCGGCCGGAGGTCTTGTCCCACACCAGCAGCTTCCAGTCACCGTGCTCCTGGTCGGCATAAGGCGCGAGCCGGTTGGCGCGCAGGTATTGGCCGGGGCGCGCGCCGGTTGACGTGCCAGGCACTTCCGAAGTGCCTGGCACGTGAGCAGCGGATATCTCCACCAAGAACGGCAGGTCGGTGTACTGCTTGACGTAGTCCATGAAGTACGGGACTTGCCGGTCGGCGTAGGCTTCTTTCAGGATGACGTGGTTGACCGCCATCCAGAAGGCGGTGTCCTGGCCGGCGTGGAGCGGGATCCAGTAGTCGGCGTATTTGGCGACCTGAGAGAAGTCGGGGGAGAAAACAGTCAGTTTGGCGCCCGCGTGGCGCACCTCGGCCACGAAGTGCGTGTCGGGCGTGCGCGTCATGTTGAGGTTGGCGCCCATGACCGCGATAAAGCGGCTGTTGTACCAGTCGGCCGACTCGTGGACGTCGGTCTGTTCGCCCCAAATCTCCGGGCTGGCCGGGGGCAGGTCGCAATACCAGTCGTAGAACGACATCGCGACCCCGCCCATCAGGGTCAGGAAGCGGGAGCCGGCGGCGTAGGAGATCTGCGACATGGCCGGGATGGGCGAGAAGCCGATGACGCGGTCGGGGCCGTGGGCCTTGACCGTGTGGATGACGGACGCGGCGATCATTTCCAGCGCCTCGTCCCAGCGGATGCGGCGGAACCCGCCCTTGCCGCGCGCCTGCTGATAGCGAGCGCGCTTGACCGGATCGTTCACCAGCGAGGCCCACGCCTCGACCGGATCGGCGTGCTCGGCGCGCGCGGCCCGCCACAAGTCGAGCAGCGCCCCGCGGCCGTAAGGATATTTCACGCGCAGCGGGCTGTAGAGGTACCACGAAAACGAGATCCCGCGCTGGCAGCCGCGCGGCTCATACGGCGGCAAGCCCTCTTCCAGCAGCGGATAATCGGTGGCCTGCATCTCCCAGGTGACGATGCCGTCCTTGACGAACACCTCCCAGGAACAGGAGCCGGTGCAGTTGACCCCGTGTGTGGTGCGTACGCGCTTGTCGTGGGCGAAGCGGTTGCGGTAAAACTCCTCCCACTTGCGCTCGGCCGGCGCGACTTTCTCTTGTACCCAATTGGCCATGAAATCCTCCGTCCAAGACCGGATTAGAGGCTTCAGCCGGTTTCTCTGTCTGACCAGGGTGACCGGCTAAAGCCTCGAATCCAGAATTATCTGAATACTAAAGCTTGCCATTCTTGCGCAGGCGTTGGGCGATGCTGAGGCGCTGGCGCGGCCAGAAAAAGGCCATGCCGATGAACAAGACCCCCGCCAGGCCGGCCCCCCCACCCAAGATCAGCAGCAGGTTGGGCAGCGTGGGCGGCTCGCCCTGTTGATCGGCCGCGGCGAAGAAGGCCAACAGGTCGGCCTGCTCGTTCCGCGTGAGCGGTCGGCCGGCAAAGATGCCCTGCATGGTCGGGAAGGGGAGGCTTTTCAGCGCGGCGGCCAGCCCGGTGGGGCCGCCGTAGCGTGCGTAGACGTGCGTCAGGTCGGGGCCCAGCGCACCGCCGCCCAGCGCGCCTACCCCCTCGACCGCGTGGCAGGCGATGCAGGCCGTCCCGCCCCCGCCCAGCCGCGCCCGGCCCGTGAAGGCCAGTCGCCCCTGTTCGGCGCTGCCGTTGAGCGCGACCGCGGGCACGGCCGGCTGGGCGGGCGCCGCGCCTCCGGCCGGCGCGGTCGCGGCGCTCTGGCCGGCCAGGTACGCGATCAAGTCTTCGACCTCCCGCGGCGACAGGGCCAGATTCGGCATCGGGACATTGTTGGACTCCTTCAGCAATTGGGCTGCGATCGGGTCGCCGGACGCCAACACCTTGTCCGGCGTCGCGATGAAGACCTTGAGCCAGGCGTCATCGCGGCGGGTCGTGACCTCCTTGAGGTCGGGGCCGACCAGCTTACCGCCGCCGATCGTGTGGCAGGCGGCGCATTTGGTCTTGAAAGCCTGCTCGCCGGCGACGGGATCCTGGCGGGTCGGCGCGGCCTGGACCAGGCCGGCCCCGACCAACAGGCCCCCGAGGAGAATCAGCAGCGCAAACCAACGGTATTTTCGGGTCGGCATGATGTAACCTCTGGAATGGGCGGACGATATGGGCTGATAAGCGGATGGCGTTTGCATACCATGCGCCGTACAAGCGCCATTCTATAACAAGATTTCCAGCCATGCAGTGACAAAAGTCCCTGACAGGGTTGTACTTTTCTTGTATGCTGCCTGCATGATGCCACCATCCATGATCCAACGCCTGCGTTATCCCCTACTCTTGACCGCGCTCCTGACCCTGCTCGCCGCAGCGTGGGCCGGGCTGCTGCGCATGGGTTGGGCGCTGCCGGCCACGGCCGGGCTGGCCGCCAGCCACGGGCCGCTGATGGTCTCCGGCTTCCTGGGCACGCTGATCGGGCTGGAGCGGGCGGTGGCGTTGGCCGCGCTCGGCCGGCGCTGGACCTACGTCGCGCCGATCCTCTCCGGCCTGGGCGCGCTGACAAGCCTGGCCGGGCTGCCGGTCGGCCCCTGGCTACTGACCGCGGGCAGCCTGGCGCTGATCGCGGTCTTCGGCGAGATCGTCCGCCGCCAACCCGCCTCGTTCACCTACACGATGGGCCTCGGCGCGACGTTGTGGGCGGCGGGGAACGTGCTCTGGCTGGCCGGCTGGCCGCTCTTCCACGTGGTCTGGTGGTGGGGCGGCTATCTCGTGCTGACCATCGCGGGCGAGCGGCTGGAGATGGCGCGGCTGACGCGCTTCCCGCGCAACGCAATGGTCGCCTTCTTCGCCCTGGTGGGGGGCTACGTGGCCGGGCTGCTGGCGCTCAGCTTCACCCCGCTGGTCGCGGCCGGCGCGCGCATCGTGGGGCTGGCTCTGCTGGGGATGGCGCTCTGGCTGCTGCGCTTCGACATCGCCCGCAAGACCGTGCGGCAGGCCGGGCTGACGCGCTTCATCGCCCTGAACCTGTTGATCGGTTACGGCTGGCTGGTCGTCAGCGGCGCCCTGACGCTCCTCGCCGGGCAACAGGCCGCTGGCCCACTCTACGACGCCATGCTGCACACCCTCTTCCTGGGCTTCGTCTTTGGGATGATCTTCGGCCACGCGCCGGTGATCTTCCCGGCCGTGCTGGGGCGGGAGATCCGCTACGGCGCGCACTTCTACAACCATGTGATCTTGCTGCACGCGTCCCTCGCCCTGCGCGTCGCAGCCGACCTGGCCGGTTGGGCCGACGTGCGCCGGTGGGGCGGGATGCTCAATGGGGTCGCGCTGCTGCTGTTCCTGATCGTCATGGCGCTATCGCTGCAACACGCAACACGTAACACGTAGCACGCAACACGCAACACGCAAGGAGTCATCCCATGCAAGCCACTGAGATTCTGATGTCCGAACATCGCGTCATCGAGCGCGTGATCGCCAGCCTCGAAAGCCAGGCCGGCGAACTGGCCGCCGGCCGCCAGGTGCGCCCCGGCTTCTTCCTGGACGCCGCGGGTTTCATCAAAGGCTTCGCCGACGGCTGCCACCACCACAAAGAGGAGGGGGTGCTGTTCGAGGCGCTGGTCGGCGCCGGGCTGCCCCGGCAGGCCGGGCCGGTCGGGGTGATGCTGGCCGAGCACGAGCAGGGCCGCGCGTTCACCCGTGGGATGCGCGCGGCGGCCGAACGCCTGGCCGGCGGGGACGCGTCGGCCGCTCGCGATGTGGTCGCCGACGCCCGCGGCTACGCTGCGCTGCTGCGCCAGCACATCCAGAAGGAAGAGGGCATCCTCTTCCCCATGGCTGATCAGGTGATCCCAGCCGGGCAGCACGCGGACGTCGTGGCGGGGTTCGAGCACGTCGAGCACGAGGAGACGGGCGAAGGCGTCCACGAGAAGTACCTGGCGCTGGCCGAGGCGCTGGAGCAGGAAGCGGCCGGGTGACAGTAGTTCTCAGCTCGCGCAGCCTGGGCGCTGGCGCACGCCGCTGCCAGGCGATGTAAGGAGTTTTCTGACGTGCATCCATGCACCCATCTCCTTCTCACGACGTTGGCGGCAGTGGCCCTAAACCGGCAGTGGGGGCCGCGCGTGCTGGCTTTCTGGGCCGGCGGTATCCTGGCGGACAGCGACCACCTGCTGTGGCACGCGCAGCAGGCCGACCGGCTGGACGTGAGAGCCGCGTGGGCGTACTTCACCAGCGCACGCCAGGGGGCCAGGCCAGCCGAGACGCTGCTTCTGCACCGCTGGCCGGTCATCCTGGCCGGTCTGGCCTGCGCGCCGGTTCTGCCGCGGATCGGGGCGCTGGCGGCCGGGTTGGCGTTCCATCGCCTGCTGGACGACCTGGCCGACCGGTCAAACCCCTGGTTGTATGCGCGGCGTGTGCGTCGCCGTGCTACTCTCCATCGGGCTGTCTTCCGCCGCGCGGGCTACCGCTGTGAGGCCTGCGGCGCAGTCGGGAAGCTGGCGGCCCATCACCGGGTTCAACGGGAGGCGGGCGGCCGCGATACGTTGGCGAACCTGGTCGCGTTGTGTGTGACATGTCATGACCGGGCGCACAACCGCCTGACACCGGCCGCCTGAGTGGGTTGCGGCTCTCGGAGGCGGCGCATGCCCAGATTATCACGTTTCTTCGTCAAAAGCGCGCTGCTGTGCCTGGTATTGGGCGGCGCGATGGCCGGGCTGGCGCTGAGCGGCGCCGGCGGGCTGCCGCCCCTGCTGCTGGCGCTGCGGCCGCTGGCCTGGCATCTACTCACCGTGGGGTGGGCCACCCAACTGATCTTCGGCGTGGCGTTTTGGATGTTCCCGCACCTGCCCGGCGGCCCGCCGCGGGGCGATGAGCGGCTGGCCTGGCTGGCCTTTTGGACGCTGAACAGCGGGCTGGCGTTGCGCGCGCTCGGCGAACCGCTGGTGACGCTCGGGCCAATGCCCCTCACCGCTGTGCTGCTGCCGTTGGCCGCCACGTTGCAGCTCGCCGCGGTGCTGCTTTTCGTGCTGCTGACGTGGCCGGGCGTGCGGTCGCTCAGCGCGCGCCACCCTCCAGGATAGCCGTAATGCCGAAGCTTGCGCGTTGGTACATCCAGACCGCGTTGCTCTATCTGGCCCTGGGCACGTTGCTGGGCGCGGTCATTTTGTGGAACAAAGGGCTGCCGATCGCCGGCGCATGGCGGACGCTGGCCGCGCACATCGCGCTGGTCACCTGGGGCTGGCTGCTGCTGCTCACGCTGGGCGTGGCCTATTGGATCTTGCCCTGCTGGGGCCAGGAGCGCCGGCGCGTCTGGCTGGCCGGGGCAGCGTATATCAGCCTGAATGTGGCCCTATGGCTGGTGGCCCTGGCGCCGTGGCTGCGCGCCGCGTGGCCCAATGCCGCCGGCGGCGCGTTACAGGCCGTGGCCTGCCTGGCCTTTGCCCTGCACGCCTGGCCGCGTGTCAGGAAGTCCGCCTACGGCGTGTAGGCGCATCAGGCCGCGTCGCGGCCAAGCACATAACCCCATTCAAGGAGCCTTCGATGCCTCAAACACTCTTCTTCCCCGATTGGCGGGACAAGGTCATCTTCACTGCGGGCGGCCCGCAGCCGCAGGTATTGCATGAGGACAACAAGATCAAGGTGGTCGTGGTAGGGCTCGAGCCGGGCGGTCAGATTCCTGTGCATCCGGGCGATACAGGCGTCTACCACTTCTTGGAGGGTGCAGGACAGATGCGCGTGGGCGAGGAAATCTTCGACGTGCAGGTCGGCAGCACCGTGGTCGTGCCGACTGGCGCCACGCGCGGGATGAACGCCCGCACCCGGCTCGCCTTCATCGCTGTGAGGATCGCCTAGAGCACCGGGCAAGGTGTCCGCCCCAGGCGACCGAGGCCGCGGCAACGCTTGCGAAGCCGCCCTGCGACGACAGAATTCTGTCACCGCAGGGCGGCTTCGCGCGGGAGGAGATGTAACGCCGGTTGCCGCACAGACAAACCCAACGCACTCACTTGTACCGATGGGGAGGCGACAGCCTGTCCGAGATCGCAGTAGGCGTACCGGTTACACGGGGCGATAATAAGACTGTGATAGGTCATCAAGTAAGATGTGCAGGCGTCGCAGCGTCCAATAATCGGAGGCTGATATGCGGTTCATCGAGACCATCCAGCGCCGGTATTTCCCGTTCCGGGGGCGGGGGATGCCTGGACGGCCACTCCCCCCGGCGATGTTCACGCGGCTGTTGCGCCAGGTCGCGCAGACGCAGGCGACCGAGATCGCCTGTGACGAGGCGTACCGTTTCATGGACCGGTTCGCCGAAAGGGTCGCGCACGGGGAAGACGCGGGCCGCCTCATGCCGCAGGTCCAGCAGCATCTCGACCGTTGCCCGGACTGTCGCGAGGAGTTCGATGCGCTGTTGCGCGCGCTGGATGTAAGGCCGGCGTGACCGCACGCCGAATGCAAAAGAGGAAGAAGCATGATCCATCAACAAGACCTGCCCCAGGCGGGCGAGGCTTTGTGGCTCGCCGGTGACATCGGCGGCACCAAGACGACCCTGGCGCTCTACTCAGCGGAGGCTGGGCCTTACGCGCCCATCGCGCAGGCGACGTTTCCCAGCAGAGATTTCGCCTCTTTGGAGGCGATCGTCGCCGCGTTTCTGCAGGATCGCAATGTTGCGATCCGCCACGCCAGTTTCGGGATCGCCGGGCCGGTCGTCGATGGTCGCGTCCAGGCCACGAACCTGCCGTGGGTGATCGAGGAGCAGGCCTTCAGCGCATGGCTGGGCGCGCCGGTGCGCCTGCTCAACGACCTGGCTGCTATCGCCCACGCGGTGCCGAACTTACGCGCTGAGGATCTGGAAACGCTCAACGCGGGCAGGCCGGCGTCCCAGGCCCCGTTGGGCGTCATCGCCCCCGGCACCGGCCTGGGGGAGGCGTTCCTGCTGTGGATCGGCAACGCCTACCGGCCTTTCGCCTCTGAAGGCGGCCATGCCGACTTTGCGCCCAACACACCGCTGGGTGCTGAACTCCTGGCGTATCTGCGACCCCGCCTCGGTCACATCAGTTACGAGCAGGTGTGTTCGGGCCGCGGGCTGCCCACCCTGTACGGTTTTCTGCGCGACAGCGGCCGTTACGCAGAACCGGCCTGGCTGGCGGCCGAGCTGGCGGCCGCGCTCGATCCGACCCGAGTGATCGTGCGGGCGGGCGTCGAAGGACAGGCTGACATTTGCAGCGCGACCCTGGAATTGTTTCGCGATATTCTGGCAGCCGAGGCCGGCAATCTGGCCTTACGGGTATTGGCTACCGGCGGTGTCTACCTGGGC
Organism: Anaerolineae bacterium CG2_30_64_16; assembly: GCA_001871755.1. Taxonomy (GTDB): domain Bacteria; phylum Chloroflexota; class Anaerolineae; order CG2-30-64-16; family CG2-30-64-16; genus CG2-30-64-16. The sequence continues at coordinate 1,128 of MNXL01000387.1, read as the reverse complement.
GGCGGATTGCCGCCGCGTCTGCTGCGCTTCTTGAAGACAGAAGCCTTCACTCGGGCGTTCACCGACAAAGGGCGCTTCACCGACTTTCTCAAGCAGGTGCCGGTACATGTGATCCGCAATCCCGAGGCGGCTCTGTTTGGCGCCGCGTGCCATGGGCTAGAGCTGGAGGGCTATCATGATTGAAAAGTCATTGTGAAAGGCTGGCATCATCATGTCTCTTGAATACTGGTTCATGTTTCCTGTTGCGATCCTGGTCGCCACCATCGCGATGGCTTCGGGCGTCGAAGGCGCGACCTTCTTCTCGCCGCTCTTCATCCTGGCGTTGCGCCTGCCGCCGGAGGTCGCTATCGGCACGGCCCTGCTCACCGAGGTCTTTGGCTTCGCCAGCGGGCTGTTTGCCTACATCCGCAAGCGGCTGATTGATTATCGCCTGGGCCTGGCCTTGCTGCTGGTGACGATCCCGCTGGCGATCCTGGGCACAGTGGCGTCAGGTATGATTCCGGCCGTCTACCTGCAGGTGATCCTGGGCGTGGGACTGTTCGTCGTGGCGCTCAGCTTTCTGCGCCAGCCCAAACACGAGGACGTGGTCAATCTCGATGCGACGATTCGCAAAGACTACGGCGGGCTGCAAGCCGAGACGAGCCTGGTGACAGCCGAGGGCGAGGAGATCCGCTACACTGTGTGCAATCGCACCGAAGGGCGGCTGCTCTCCGGCATCGGTGCGCTGTTCATGGGCATGGTCTCCACCGGCCTGGGTGAGATGAACGGCTACTTCCTGCTGCAACGCTGTCGCGTGCCCAGCAAGGTGTCGGTAGCGACCAGCGTCTTCGTCGTGGCTATCACCGCGCTGATCGCCTCGGCCGGGCACTTCGTCCGGTTTGCGACCAGCGGCGGCGGTGTGCTGTTGACCGTGCTCAGCATCTGCATCTTCACCGTGCCCGGTGTGATCATCGGCGGGCAGCTCGGCTCGCGCGTGGCCAGCCGCATCCCGCAGCGGGGCCTGGCGGTCGGCCTGGCGGTGCTGTTCATTGGGGTGGCAGCGCTGACTCTGGGGCGGGTGATCCTATGAGCGTGGTTGACTTTGGCCGCGAGATTTGCGGAGACTTGAACGCCGCCGAGCGCCGCGAG
>MNXL01000323.1:0-11224 GCA_001871755.1 Anaerolineae bacterium CG2_30_64_16 | reverse complement strand
GTTCGCTCCACACGCCGACCGAGTAGAAGATGAGCGCCAGGGTGATCAGGATGGATGAGAAGAGTAGTTGGGGGGTCATTGGGTTGCCTTTGTATCAAGTTGGATCTGGCAGCGTCACGGCGGATAGGCCTTCAGACCGGCGCGCATGGCGCCCTCGATGGTGCCATCCACCTCTTCAGCGCCCGTGAAGAACCATTTCTCCGGGTCGTAGTGCTCATCGCTGTACTTGTAGATGGCGAATTCCCAGTCTTCCATGTCGCCGGTATAGGTCAGGCGACAGACCGGCCAGAACTTGCCCCACCGTTCATGCCCCAGGTACAGGTTTGCACCCCGGTAATTGGTCACGTAGTGCGCGTAGGACTGGTTTTTCAACTGCTCCACATTGAAACGAGCCACGATCGCATCGGCCTGTAGCTTGATCTCGGCGGGGATTTTCGGCTTTGCCATGATATTCCTCCTGTGCTTGATGCTCTCATGACGCCTGGCCACAGCTCGTGTCAGGCCGGAAACGCATAGTGGCGTCCGGGTGAGGGCGGGGGCGGATTGCCCCTGGACCCCGCGCTCGCGCGGGGATGTCGCGGCAGTACAGAGGTTCGCCCGCTTGTTGGCGGATCTCGCAGGCCGCGTCGAGGGAGGCCACTCAGAGATACGCCACATGCCTATTCTAGCATAGATTGCTGGGGCAGGATAACCGATGATAGCGCGCCACGCCACAGGTGACTGTGACGCGCGCAGGGCAACAAAAAACCGGGGCGTATCATCCCCGGTTTCCTGCGTGTGAGCCCGGAAGGAATCGAACCTTCAACCCGCGGCTTAAAAGGCCGCTGCTCTGCCAATTGAGCTACGGGCCCAACGAACCAGACGGCCAAAGTATAGCATAATGCCCCGCCAAGGGCCAAACTGGCGGTTGGTGATTGGAAACCAACCAACCTGCTACTACCCGCCAAAGTACCTGCTGACCGATACCGGCGCAACCTGTTCCAGCAGTTCGCGCGGCACACCGTTGGCCTGGGCGATGCGGCCGTACACCGCCGAGCTGGCCTTGGGCGTGCGGGTGCCGGTCTCGAGATCCAGCTCGAACAGCCCGAATCTGAGGTCCCACCCGGCGGCCCATTCGAAGTTATCCACCAGGGTCCAATGGTAATACCCCCGCAGGTCGACCCCTGCCTGGATGGCCCGCCAGGCCTCGGCCAGATGGGTGGCGATGAAGCGCGGCCGCACGTCGTCATCGTGGTCGGGCACGCCGTTTTCCGTGATGTAGATCGGTTTCCCGTAGGCGGCGAGCTGCTTTAGCGCCAGGTAAAGGCCGGTCGGATCGATCTCGCCGTATGCTGTGGCGGCGCCAGGGACGATGTCGCTGAGCTCCGCGTTGGGATCGAAGAACATCCGCGCAAAGAACAGGCCCGGTCGCGTCGGGTCGAACGCCACGCGGACCGGCGTGTAGTAGTTGAGCCCGATGTAGTCGCAGCTATCGATCAAGTAGGTGACTGTTTCACCCAGGCCAAGCGGCGCCAGCAGTCGGCCGGTCGTGGTGGCATCCAGGACCGTGCGGTTGCTGATGCGATCCATCAGCGCGGCCGCGCGGCGATCCGCAGGGCTGGCCGGATTGGCGGGCAGGCACACGCGCATGTTGTGCGCCAGCCCCACCCGCGCGTCGTTTTGCACCCGGTGGATCGTGCGGTAGGCGCGGCCGTGGGCCAGCAGCATCCGGCGCAGCACCTTGATCGTGCGCGGCAGGCTCTTGGCGCCGGGCGGGAAGCTTCCTTCCAGGAAGCCATTGTAGGCGTAGACGATCGGCTCGTTGATGGTGCACCAAAGTGTGACCTGATCCCCCAGCGCGTCGACGACCCGCTCGACAAACCGGGAGAAGTAGTCCTCGATCAGCGGGTTTTCCCACGCGCCCTTTTCGGTCAGCCACAGTGGCTCGGTGAAGTGGTGCAGGGTGACCATGGGTTCCAGCCCACGGGCGCGCAGCAGCCCGATCATCTCAGCGTAGCGATGCAGCGCGGACTGGTCGAAGACCCCTTCCTCCGGCTCGATGCGGCTCCACTCCACCGACAGGCGCAGGCTGTTCAGGCCCATCTCGGCGGCCCGGTCGAAATCCGCCGCGGCGGTCTCCAGGCCGGCGCCCGCGGCGCCCCACCAGCCAGTAGCTACGCCCGCGCGCGCCCCACCGTAGATCCGGTTGGGTTGCTGCTCCCAGGCGGCCCACTGGTTGTTGCGGTTATGCCCCTCGTTCTGGTGGGCGGCCGTCGCCACGCCCCATTGGAACTTTTCGGGCATCTTCAAGATGGCTGGGAATGTGTTGGTCATGGTATGGCTCACTCATCGATGAGGGCTTGTAGCCGGTCCGCCAGGGGGACGTCGATGTGCTGCAGCGCCACCCCGGCCTCTTGCAGGAACGCAACCGCGTTTGGGTCAGGATAGTGCCCGGCGTACACCACGCGGCGGATGCCGGCGTTGATGATCATCTTGGCGCACGTCAAGCAGGGCTGATGCGTGACGTAAATGGTGCTGCCCGCCACGCTGACGCCGTGCAACGCCGCCTGGATGATCGCGTTCTGCTCAGCGTGCAAGGTGCGGACGCAGTGCCCATTGACCATCAGGTGGCCGATCTCGTCGCAATGAGGCAGCCCAGCCGGCGCGCCGTTGTAGCCGGTAGTCAGGATGCGCCGATCCTGAACGATAATGGCGCCCACGCGCGCCCGGTCGCACGTGCTGCGCCGCGCCACCTGAAACGTGATGCCGATGAAATAGTCGTCCCATGGGGGACGTCGACTCGCTGGATTTGACATGGTCTACTCCGAGACGTAGGGGGGAAGCGTGAAGCGTGAAGCGTGAAGCGAAAAACGCAAAACGCCTTACTCCCTACTCCCTACTCCCTACTCCCCACTCCCCACTCCCCACTCGTCACTCGTTACCCTCACCCCGTCCCAAACTGCCGATCCCCCGCGTCGCCCAGGCCGGGGACGATGTAGCCAATCTCGTTCAGGCGCTCGTCCACCGCGGCCAGGTGGATGGCCACATCGGAGTGCGTCTTGTGGAGCCGGGTGACCCCCTCGGGCGCGCCGATGATGCCCACGTACTTGATGCGCTGCGCGCCCCACTGCTTCAGGATGTCCACCGTCGCGACGGCCGAGCCACCGGTGGCCAGCATCGGGTCGAGGATCAGGCACACCTGCACGGTGGGCGCGATCGGCAGCTTGTTGTAATACTGCACGGGGCGCAGCGTGCGCTCGTCGCGGAACAGCCCGATGTGCCACACCTCGGCGCCCGGCATCATCTCCCAAATCCCCTCGACCATCCCCAGGCCCGCGCGCAGGATCGGCACCAGCCCGATGGTTTCGGTCAGATGGGCGCATTGGGCGGTGGCCAGTGGGGTCTCGATCGCCACGGGCTTCAAACCCAGATCCGCGGTGGCCTCGTAGGCCAGCAGGATCGAGATCTCGCGGATCAGCTCCCGGAATTTCTTGGGCTCGATGCGCTTATCTCGCAGGATCGACAGCTTGTGCTGGATCAGCGGGTGTCCAGACACGAAGACGTTGGCGGGTAGCATAGGACAGAGTACCTCCTGGTTGCTTGGGTATCCTCTCCAATGTCATTAAGTTAAGACCTGACAGGTTTCCCGAAGTAGCGTTTCAAGCCGGATTCGGTCTCATCAGAGATGGATGTATGCTGAAAAGTGACCTCGAAAACCTGTCAGGTCTGGGCTAGTGCCCACCGTGGCTCGGTCACAGACCGGCCACAGCCCCTGGATTATTGAGAGGATACTTGCTTGGGATCTGGCCGGTACGGCTGGCGCACCCGAGAGTGGGCGCACCTGACGCCGCCGGTCTGGCAGGTTCGGGTTTCTCCTGGCCAGGCGCACAAAAAACGGGTCAGGTGGCGCCCGAAAGAGCCAACCCAACCCGTATCGCGGGCGCATTTTTCTGCCGTGACGGCAGCGCGCAAGCAGGTAATCTCCAAACGCGGCCTCGTCTCAGAAACGCTCTGGCTGGGCGCGCGGCAAGACGCCGCGCTTGATAAACTTCTCGACCTCCATCTGGCAGCGCACGCACAGCGTGGCATCGGGTCGAACTTCCAGTCGTTCAGGGTTGATCTCCTGGCCGCAGCGTTCGCAGATGCCGTATTTGCCTTTCTCGATAGCGCGCAGGGCCGCCTGAACCGCTTCGTGTTTGCGTTCGAGTTGGTTGACCAGGGCCATGTTCTTCTCGCGTTCGACCAAATCCGGATCGCCTTCCTCGGCATCCACGTCCACTTCGACTTTGAGCGCCTCCCGCAGACGCTCCAGCGCGCCGTTGAGCCGCTCACGTTCATCGAGCAGCTTCTGTTGCTCGCGGGCGATAATTTGTTCCCGTGTAAGCATAGCATGACTCCTAACCACTCTACACGTATCTTCTCAATGTATCGGGGGTAAATTATCCGAATTATTGAGAAGATACCTCTACACAACCGTGCGTTTCTCAACCAACCCTGGTCAGAGAAGAAGCCAGTGTTTTCACTTCTCGCATCTTGTACTGCGCCAGAAACTCATCTATCAAAAAACTGGCCCGTTATACCACGAAACGGCCTGCAAGTCAATAAAAATCGCGCGGGCATGTCTGGCCCAATCGCTGGCCCTCTGGTATAATGCCGGGCGTGGTATTAGTACTTGTCAAGGCCTAACCCGTGAGATGCCTGCATTCTGTGCAAGGATTTCTCTATCGGCTTTCACCGCCTTGGTTCCGGCTGGTCCGGGTTAGGAAGTAGCGCTTGGCTCGGGCCGCCGTTCGACAGGCTCACGATGCAGTCTCCTGACCAAGCCCGCTTGTACCACGGACCTGTTTCGTAACAACTGCTTCAGACGGTGACTTCCAGTCGGTGGTCAGGACACGCTGTCGTTGAAAGGTGATTATGGCTGAACGCACGATCTCGCCGTACACCCGCCCGGAAGAGGTGATCGTAGACGCCGCGCTGCGGCCGCGCTCGCTGGCCGAGATGGTCGGGCAGGATCGATTGCGCGACAACCTCACGATCCTGATCCAGGCCGCGCTCAGCCGGGGCGAGGCGCTCGATCATGTGCTGCTCTATGGCCCTCCGGGCTTGGGGAAGTGCATCACTGGCAGTAGCCTTGTCTTGACAGACCAGGGGGTGCGGGAGTTGCGCGCTTTGCTGCCGCCTGATTTGAGGCCCGGTGTCTACGCGCCGCTCGAAATTCGCGTCTACGGGCATAACGGGCCGGAACTCACCTCTCACGTTTACGCCGATGGACAGGCGCCTACGATCCAGTTGCGCACCCAGTCCGGTTTCGAGCTAGAAGGTACGTCCAATCATCCCGTCTTGGTAGCCACTCCCGACGGCCCACGCTGGAGACCGCTTGGCGAGCTGAGGGACAGCGATTTCGTGGCGATTGCGTGCGGGACCCGGCTATGGGGCAAACGGCAGACGATCGACTTCCAGCCAACTTATCTGGACAACGCGAGCCGACAAGCTGTGGCCGACGAGCGAGTGCTGGCTGGATACAAGGCCCTCGTGCCGGTCTTGGAGCGGTACCCTACAACCGGTGAACTCGCAGAGGCGTATGGCACGGCGATCAGACATAATCCCACGCCTCTGGTCGCGGCGCGCCGACTGGGTCTGCCGCTATCTGACGGCCGGAAAGTGCGGAGCCGCCGAGACCTGGAATTGCCTGACCTGCCGGTTCTGTCCAGCAAATGGCAGGTTCCGGAGGTGCTGGACGCCGATCTCGGGTACTTGATGGGATTGCTGATCGGTGATGGTCATTTCGAGCGAGGGACCAACACGCCGGCCTTTACGATCACCACGAGTGACCCGGAAGTTCAGTCCGAAATCGTGCGCATCTGCTGTGAGAAGTTCGGCTGGACACCGCAGGTGCGTCAATACGGCGAGAAGACGCCGTTGCTCCGTTTCAGCCAGAACTTTGGTCACTTGATGGTTCACCTCGGAGTGCGGCCTGTGCTGGCAGGCGAAAAGGCAGTGCCGGCGTCCGTATTAGCCAGCCCAGAAGATGTCGTCAGGGCGTTCTTGCAGGGCCTCTTCGACGCCGACGGCCATGCCTGGCGCCAGGAAGGTTACGTGGACTGGTCTTCCAAGTCCGGGCTGATGGCGCGCCAGGTGCAAATTCTCCTCGCGAATCTTGGAATCATCGCACATCGCACCAGCAGGATCGTGCGCGGAGAGACATACTGGCAGTTGTTCATCGGCGATCGAGACGCCGTTGTGTTCCGCGAGCGCGTGGGCTTCCGGCTATCGCGCAAGCAGGATCGCCTGGCCGGGCTGGAGGATCTTCGTCGTGGCGCGAGTCGCAGTGATCTCATTCCGTGCGCACACGTTGCTCTCAGGCGTCTGTTCGATGCCTCCCGTCCGCACCCACGAGCGCTTCACAAGCGGTTCGATCATGTGAAGCGAGGCGATCGCTTGCTGTCACGGTCGCAGATCGAGACGTACCTCAACCTTCTGCCCGATTCGACGCGCACTCTCCCGGCTGCCGTGACAGTGGCGGCGTTATGTGACACACGTTACTACTGGGATCGAGTTGCGGCCCTCGAGCCAGGCCAGGCAGAGGTGTTCGACTTCTGTGTACCTGGCAGTCACAGCTTTGTTGCAAACGGATTTTTCAACCATAACACGACGCTCGCCCACGTCATCAGCAACGAGATGGCCGCAGGCTTGAAGATCAGCGCGGGGCCGGCGATCGAGCGCGCCGGCGACCTGGCCGCGATCCTGACCAACCTGCGCCAGGGTGACGTCCTGTTCATCGACGAGGTCCATCGTCTGGGCCGCGCGGTGGAAGAGGTGCTCTACCCGGCCATGGAGGATTTCGCGCTCGACATCGTGGTCGGCAAAGGGCCCAGCGCGCGCAACATCCGCCTGAAGTTGCCACGCTTCACCTTAATCGGCGCGACAACCCGGCTGGCGCTGATGACCGCGCCGCTGCGCTCCCGGTTCGGCGCGGTCTACCGGTTTGACTTCTACGAACCGGAAGCGATGGAGCAGATCGTGCAGCGGGCCGCCAACTTGCTGCACGTGCCGGCAACCCCGGACGGCGTGGCCGAGATCGCCCGCCGGGGGCGCGGGACGCCGCGGGTGGGGTTGCGCCTGTTGCGCCGCGTGCGGGACTACGCCCAGGTCAAGGCGGACGGCGCCATCACGGCCGCGGTGGCGCGGGACGCGCTGGCGCTGTTGGAGGTGGACGCGTTGGGGCTCGACACGTTGGATCGCCAGGTGCTCGGCCGGCTGATCCGCGACTTCGCCGGCGGGCCGGTCGGGTTGGAGACCCTCTCGGCCGCGCTGGCCGAGGAGCCGGACACCATCATGGATGTCGTCGAGCCGTATCTGCTGCAACTGGGCTTCCTGGATCGGACCCCGCGTGGCCGGGTGGCCACCCGCCGCGCGTACGAGCATCTGGGCGAGCCCTATCCGGAGCGCATCGAGCAGCCCGCCTTGTTCAACAACGATGAAAACCAGTGAGTTCGACTACGTCCTGCCGCCGGAGCTGATCGCCCAGACCCCGGTCGAGCCGCGCGATGCCTCCCGGCTGCTGGTAGTGGACCGGCGCACGGGCGAGCTGGCGCACCGGCGCTTCAGCGACCTGCCCGAATACCTGCGCCCCGACGACCTGCTCGTGGGCAACGACAGCCGGGTGATCCCGGCGCGGCTGCACGGCGTCAAGCCGACGGGCGGCGCGGTGGAGATCTTCTTGTTGAAGCCAGCGCCAGACCCGAAGGGTTTTTGCGCGATTTTCCCTGACTCTGGAGATGCTCCACAAAAACCCTTCGGGTCTGATGCCTGGGAATGCCTGGTGCGCGGCAAAGGGCTGCGCCCCGGTGTGCAGGTGCGCGTCAGCCCTGAGCAGCCGGCAAGACCTGACAGGTCTCCAAGACCTGTCAGGTCTGAGATCACCGCCACCATCCTGGCCGAGACCGGCGCGGGCGGCCGCGTGGTGGCGTTCGACCCACCGGTGGCGCAGTGGCTCTGGGACGTGGGCGAGGTGCCGCTCCCGCCCTACATCCACGCGGCCCTGGACGACCCCGAGCGCTACCAGACCGTCTACAGCCGACTCGAGGGCTCGGTGGCATCCTCGACGGCCGGGCTGCACTTCACGCCCGAGATGTTGATCGCGCTGCGCGAGCGCGGGGTCAACCTGGCCTTTGTCACCCTTCACATCGGGCTGGACACCTTCCGCCCCGTCCAGGCCGAGGAGATCGAGCAACACCAGATCCATCGGGAGTGGGCGCAGTTGAGCGCGGAGACGGCCCGTGCGGTCAACGAGACCCGGCTGGCCGGCGGCCGGATCATCGCGGTGGGCACCACCGTGGTGCGCACGTTGGAGAGCGCGGCCAGGCTCGCGCTGGGCTTTCAGCCGTGCGACGCCATCCCAGAAGGCGCCATCTGCGGCTGGCAGACCGTGGCCGCGTTCACCGGCGAGACCGATCTCTTCATCCGGCCGGGACATCGCTTCCGCGCGGTGGACGCCATGATCACCAACTTCCACCTGCCCCGGTCAACCCTGCTGATGCTGGTCAGCGCGTTTGCGGGGAAGGATTTGGTCGACCGGGCCTACGCGGCGGCAATCCGGGAGCGGTATCGGTTCTATAGCTTTGGGGACGCGATGCTGATTTTGTAGCGAGAAGATCTGTGACGCGCTGCGAAGAAGCACTGGCTTGCCAGGCTCAGCGCCTCCCGCTTTCCCAATCCACCAGGTCACCCTGTCCGCCTACCTATCGTAAATCACCGTCAGCTCCCGCAGCCGCGCGTCCAGCGCGTCGGTGAGCATGGCGGGCGTGTAGCGCCACTGCCAGTTGCCGCCCAGGGTGCTGGGGTGGTTCATGCGCGCTTCGTTGCTCAATAGCCCTTGTTCGCGAGCGGCAAGTAGGCTCGGCCAGGCGCTGCCACGACGGGCACGGCGACGCTTTGGGTAGGCCAGCTTTGCTGTTGGCTGAACCAGGTCGCCCCTTCCTTGACCATGTCCCACTTCAGGACGTAGGCGCCCGGCTGGAGAGGGGCCAGGACTTTAGCGTTCAACGACACGTCATCTGTTGGCCCCATGTCCTGGCCCAGGTCGGTGCGCAGCCCGTCCCAGGTGACGACGTTCTGGCCGCTGCTATCGTACCAGTGGTACGATAAACGCACAGGGTTGCTGCCGCCGTGATTCCAGGTTGCATTGCCTGTGTTCTGGACGTGCATTTGCACATCGTACACTATCCCGGTCAGCATGGTAGTGGGCGTGTGGGCCAGAGGACCGTAGTAGTCCTCGCTGTAAGTGCCATGGAAGCGGATGTCGGGCGTCACATCCAGCCAGACCCAGCGATAGTCAGGGTCTGCGCCGGAGAGCCGAATGTGAGCGTAGTAGTGGGTGAGCATCTGGCGGTAGTCCCAGGGTGCGGCGCCGGGGTAGCCGGTCAGTTCCCAGGCGTGGGTGGCATTCTGGGACATGCCTGGCTGGTGAGTGCCGATGGCGTTGTTGCTGTCCACCGGGTCGGGGATAGAAATCAGGGTGGCGGGTTCCAGGGAGCTGTTGGCGGTGGGGTTGCCGCAGTTGGCGAAGTATTTGGCACAGGCGTAGTCCCAGTCGGAACGAAGGACTCTCACAAGGAGGGTGTCGTCAACTGCGTCACGATGGGCGCTGGAAATGGCATTCTGGCCCGTCTGTTCGTAGGGATCAAGCCAGTAGCGTTGCGACCAACTGTTTTCAACACGGTATTCTGGCCCACCGGGATAGAGTGCGTGCCAATCTTGGATGGCGCCGCAACCACCTATATCTCTCCAGGCGAAGGTGTGGATGGCTACTGCGCCGGCCCACAGGGCCTGAGCCTGCGATAGCCAGTGCCACTCGTTGGCCAGCACCTGGGGTGCGTAGGCGGTATGGTCGGTTGTGTCAAAATCATAGCCAACAAGGACATCCAGGGCACGGTTAGTACAATCCGTGCCACAAACGTAGACCCATTCAGAGCCGCCTTGATAGAACGGGTGCTCATTGGGGGAGTGCGGATCGCTGGCGTGGACAGGGGTCTGAATAGATCGTTGAATCCCTATCCCAGCAAGCAGAATCGCAATAATGAAGGATAGGCGAATTATCCTGGGCGTAGCTTTCATGTGCAATTCCTCCCCGATATATTACGGCTCCTGTTTCAGGGTGATGATAGCGGCGTTGGGGAGGCCCGATGGCTCCCAGCGCTGGCGGTCGTAGGCAACCTGCGTGCCGGTCGGCGACCACCAGGGGGTTGACACGACGCCTAACTCCTTGCCCCCTAATCGACGCAAGGCGGTCCCGTCCCGGTTGACCACCCACAGCGAGAGATCCATCGAGCCCGCTCCACGGGCAAACGCAATGACTTGTCCATCCGGCGACCAGGCAGGCTGTGCCAGGAAGTCCCATTCTCGCTCAGCCGTGGCAACGGGATGTGGGTGTGAGCCATCGGCATCAGCAACCCATAAGTCACTGCTGACAGGCCCGTAGCGACCATCAGCGCTGAAGGCTAGGTACTTGCCATCCGGTGACCAGGTCGTCCGCGTAGGCGCATAGCATTTGTCAGTAATCAGCTTTGCGTGAAGGCCAGCCAAGTCGCTGATCCACAACTCGCGCTTTCCACCAGGAGTCCAGGCGATTCTCTGCCCATCAGGAGAAATCTTGTACAACCCTGGCGCAAGTTGCTTTGGGGTATTTGGAGCAATGTAGATGTCATTTAGTTGACGTATACTTTTCCCATCGGCCTGCACGGCGAAGATGTGGCCATCCTTCAGGAAGGTCAACTCGCCATTCGGCAACCAATATATATCAAGACTGGGGGTGAAGTCACTGTCGGCCACTTTCCACGACTTGAGTGTCTCAACGTCGGCCACGTAGACCTCGCCCTCGGTCCCTTCCTCCTTGGCTGGCACGGAGTAGGCGATGTACTTTTCGTCCGGCGACCAGGTGACAGAATCAGTAGCCCACTCAGCGACTTGCCGCCGCTCCGTCCCATCGGCCTTCATCGTCCACAGGCCGAGCAGTAACGAGTTCATGCCTGGAACGCGCTGGTGCAGTTTCCAGTGTTCGGGGTCATGAGGCTCTACCAGGATGTGAGTGCCGTCCGGGGACCAGCCCACGAACTCGAAGTGAGCGTAGAAGTCCACGAAGCGCACATCGGCTACTTCCAGATACTCGGCCCGGAAGGCTTTAGGCGGCGCCATGGTCGGCGGGGGCGGTCCCACTGCCGGGGTGGGGGTAGTCAGCCCGCTGATG
>MNXL01000141.1:11448-18341 GCA_001871755.1 Anaerolineae bacterium CG2_30_64_16 | reverse complement strand
ATTCGGGCAGTGTCACTGTGGCAGGAGCATACCATTTTTGTTCCTCTTTGGCAAGGGCTTGCGCGTTGCAGGAATCTCAACTATAGTTGGCCCACCTTGATTCAAGAGAAGAGCAATGCAGAGCGCTGTCAAAGACAAGGCTTACAAAAGCCCCGTCAGGAAGCTGGCTCGTTTTTTTGAGAAGTCGCCATGAGATAAATCTCACCACCAAGCATGAAAATCTATTTTCAGATCAGATATCGGCGAACGTATCCTCTCAAAAAGACGGGGACAAATCTGCTCAAGCCGAGGCCGTGACTCGGCGGGCGAGCGGCGGATCACGGATCCGCCTTGAGCTGCCCCGGACTTGAGAGGATACATTGGCAGAACGCCAGCAGTTTTATCAGCAACAGCAACATCAAACCGGTACGTCTATCGAGTTCGCTCAAGGCGCGCCAATTTTAAGATTCCCCCCTTGACTCTGACGTTACGTCATAGTATACACTGTCAGTCATGGAGAACCGCGTGATAGCCTACACCGTCCGCCAGTGGGCGAACATGGCCGGGGTCAGCGTCCGGAGAGAGAGATGCACGCGCAAACGTTCGATCTGCCCCGGCTCTGGCTGGCCCGCGCGTTGATTGCGGCTGTGTTTCTCTGGAACGTGCAGTGCGCCGTGGCCTTTCTGGCCGCGCCCGCGACCTACGCGGCCGGCTTCGAGCTGAGCGGGCCGGCCGGCGCGGCGACCGTGCGCGGGATCGGCGTGCTGTTTCTGATGTGGAACGTCCCCTACTTCGTCGCGCTGCTCCACCCCGTCCTGCATCGCGTCTCGCTCTACGAGGCGGTCGCGATGCAGGCCATCGGGCTGATCGGAGAGAGCCTGATCCTCTGGTCACTGGATGGCGGGCACCCGGTCGCAGCCGCCAGCGTAAGCCGTTTCATCGCGTTCGACGGGGTGGGGCTGGTCGCGCTGCTCCCGGCCGCCTGGTTCACACGGCGGTGCGGCCAAAGCGCGACGTGGAGTTCTTCAAGGCGCCGGCCGACGCCAGTCGCCTGAAGATCAATTGATGCGAAGCTGATGGCGCGCGACCATGGAGGGGACTGGCGCGTGGAGTCGCCCTGATGGTTCTCCTTTGCGCTGGAAGGGTCTGTGTGCTAGAATCGGTTTGTCGGCCCCTCGACAGGGCCTAACCCGTGAGATTCTAGCTTTCTGTGCAAAAATTTCTCTATCGGCTTTCACCGCTTTGGTTCCGGCTCGTAAGCGCAGCGGCCTCGTCCGGGTTAGGTAAGTCGGCGGTGAAGTCAATCGTGGCCTGGCGCTTATTGTGCCGGAAGTGAGGATGAGATGGCTCTCCAGACGGTGACGTTACGTTTACCGGACTTGATCTACCGCCAGATCGAGCGCAGCGCCCGACGGATGCGCCGCTCAGTTGAAGATGAGTTAGTCGTGGTAGTGTCCTCTGCACTGCCGACCTTAGAAGATCTGCCGGCCGACATCGTCGATGATCTGGCACAGCTCGCCTACCTCACCGACGCCGAACTCTGGCAGGCTGCCCGCAGTGCACTCTCTCGCAGAGATTCGGAACGGATGCAAGCTCTTCTGCTGAAGCGGCAATGCGAAGAACTGAGCACCGCCGAGGAACGAGAGGCGAAACGGCTGGCTTACCGCAGCGATCGGACGATGCTGGTGCGCGCTCAAGCTGCTGTGCTGCTCAAAGATCGTGGGCACGACATCTCCAGCCTAAGGCCTACCCTGGCAGCGGCATGAGCCATACACGCATCTCGCCAGCGCTCCGGCAGGCGGTAGCCGAGCGATCCGGTCATCGTTGTAGCTACTGCCAGACGGCCGAAAGCATCACCGGCTCACTGTTCACGGTGGATCACATCGTCCCCGAATCGCTCGGCGGTCAGACCGCGCTCGACAACCTGTGTCTGGCATGTTGGGAGTGCAACCTCCTCAAGCACGACCGCATCATCGCTACTGACCCTGAGACCGGCGCCACGGTCCGCCTCTTTAACCCCAACACCCAGGCATGGCGCGAGCACTTTTCCTGGCAGATGGTCGGCCTGCTGATCGTTGGCCTGACGTCAACGGGTCGGGCGACGGTCAACGCCATCCGGCTCAATCGTCCCGCGCTGGTCAATGCCCGTCGGTTGTGGATCCAAATCGGCAGTCACCCACCACAGGACTGATTGACTCGAGAGACCCGAAGGGTTCCCGAAGACCCTTCGGGTCGGATATCGCAGAGATGGGCTTGCGCCTCTGGGCGGCTCGTGAGATGTGGAACGTGCCCTACTTCGTCGCGCTGCTCCACCCCGTCCTGCATCGCGTCTCGCTCTACGAGGCGATCGCGATGCAGGCCATCGGGCTGGTGGGGGAGAGCCTGATCCTGTGGTCGTTGCCTGGCGGTCATCCGGCGGTGGGCGAGACGCTTGCCCGTTTCATCGCTTTCGATGGGCAGGCGCGTTCTTCCTGGCGCTGGCGCTATGGATCACGCGAACCCCGGGAAGATGCGCTTCAGGGCAGACCCGATCACCAGACCCCAAACTAGACCCTAAGGGTTTTGAAAACCCTTAGGGTCTACCCAGGAAACCATCATGACCAAACGCTTCATCGTTGTCGCCGGAAACATCGGCACGGGCAAGACCTCGATCACGGAACGGATCGGCGGCAGGTTGGGCTGGCGCACGGCTTTTGAATCGGTGGCGGACAACCCCTACCTGGCGGAGTTCTACGCGGATATGCGCCAGTGGTCCTTTCACCTGCAGGTCTTCTTCCTGGGCCATCGCGCCCAACAGCACCTGGCACTGGCTACCGCCCCGGAATCGGCGATC
This sequence comes from Anaerolineae bacterium CG2_30_64_16, assembly GCA_001871755.1. Taxonomy (GTDB): domain Bacteria; phylum Chloroflexota; class Anaerolineae; order CG2-30-64-16; family CG2-30-64-16; genus CG2-30-64-16. Next base: position 15,529 of record MNXL01000141.1, on the reverse strand, counting down.
GTGGATCGCAGCATCTATGAGGATGCCCACATCTTCGCCCGGGCGCTGCATCACCTGGGCAACCTGAACGAGCGCGACTACCGGTCGTATCGGGCCGTGTTCGATCTGGTGGTGGGCGGCCTGCCGCGGCCGGATCTATTGCTGTACCTCCGGGCGCCGGCGCCGGTGCTGATGCAGCGGATCCACAAACGGGGCCGGGACATCGAGAGCGGGATCACGAGTGAGTATCTGGCGCTGCTGGATAGCTTTTACGAAGAGTGGATGCACACCTTCGATCTGTGCCCGGTGCTGACGATCCAGACCGCCGACCTGGATTTCGTGCACAAGGCGAAACACCTGAACATCGTGGTGCAGAGGATCCATGAGAAGCTGGCGGGCAAGGAAGACATCGTGTTCCCGGTAGACGCAAATTCAGCCTGAGGCAAACGCCTCAAGAAAGGAACAGGGGATGCAAACCGCGCTGCGGCCCGGTGCAAGGGTGCACATCATCCCGTCCGTGGCAGGCGGCTAAGACCCGCCCATAGCGTCGGTCGTGTGTTCCAGGTGGCTGTGCGTCAACCGGGCAGGACGCGACACAGGTCGGCCAGCGGCTTGCGGCGCTTCGGTCCGGGCGCGTCCGCGGGGTAGCCCAGCGGCGTGAAGAGCACGGGCTCGACCCCGGCCGGCAGTTCCAGCACCTCGCGGGCCGCGGCCGGGTCGAAGGCCGCGATCCAACAGGTACCCAGCCCGGCATCGGTCGCGGCCAGGATCAGGTGATCCATCACGATGGCCGCGTCCACATCCGCATAGGGCTTGCCGTCGTACTTGCGCCGCGCCCACGCCTCTGCGGGAACCGTGCACACGCAGATCACCAGCGGCGCCTGCACAAACCACCCCCGGCTGTAGATCCGTCGCAACGCTTCTTCCCGGCCGGCCGTGGGGATCACCACGATCCGGAACGGCTGGCGATTGTCCGCGGTCGGCGCCAACCGCGCGGCTTCGAGCACTTGCTGCAAGGCCGCGTCCGGGACGGGGTCGGGCTTGTAGGCCCGGACACTGTAACGAGCCTGAATGAGTGCAGAGAATTCCATAGCTACCTCCGGTTGGTTGGTTGGTTGGTTGGTTGGTATGGCACGACTTGCCACAATCAGCGGGAGCCAGTAGTCAGCATGTCATACAGATCGCGAGCGAGACGGAAGTTGTGTGCGATCAGTAAGCCCAGGTCATGTTGAAGGTCAATCTCGATCCCTGCTCGCCGGGCCAACAACAAGACACCGATCGTGCCAGTCACTCCTAGCCCCATCAAACGCGCCCTGGCACGCGCGGCGCCGTCATCCAACAAGACCCATCCCAAGTTCAATTCGCGAGCCAGTACGATAGTCTCCGCCTCACCAAGATCCAATTCACCAAGAAGAGCATCAACCGCGATTCGGTTTTGCACATCGACTAACCTGAGCGATCCATCGCTCACGCCCTCGCGCGTTTCATCAGCGCCCGGTTGACCGATCCCCTGGATCACAACCTCATGATAGACAGCCCGAGGCAGGTAGATTCCGCCGAATAGCCCCCTTAACAGATCAAACCGTCCCAAGATGGCCAGATAGATCAAGGGGCCGGCGTTGGTCACAACCCTGAGTGGGCGCACGCTGTTACTCCTGTGCCGCTGCTACAAATGCCAGATCTTCCCGGTAGTCAGCCTGAGTGTACTCATAGGCTGACAGGCCCCTCTTCTTAAGCAATCGGGCAAATTCGTAGCGCGTCAACCCGGCCAGCCTCGCCGCTTTGGCCAGGCTGATGGCCCGTTCGGCGAACAATCCGACAGCAAGAGGCACTCTGAACCGATCCTCATCGGCCCCTCCGGGACCTTCATAAACCCGAAGGACCTGTGCAATGTCGACAGGAACAACTAATTCCAATACTGTAGCTTCTGTCATCGCTCTTTCCCTCCCGCCTTCCTCATGCCGATTGTGCTGCAATCAGTCTACAGGCGAACAGACACCCTGTCAAGTCACTCTTTTGGCGTTTGGCCCGCTGCCTCGCCCACTTTGACCAGCAGCCGCCGCAGCGTGGCCTCCTCTTCCCGCGACAGATAGCCGGGCTGCAAGCCGTCATCGCCCAGCAGCGCCTGTCCCAGCTTGCTGTAGGCCAGCATGCGCAGGTCCTCCTCCAGTGGGTCGGTCAGTTGGTGGTCGCTGACGATGCGGCCGTCGTGCATCCGCAAAATCCGCTGGGTGGTCTGGGCCACGCGGCGGTCATGGGTCACGATCAGGATCGTGGCGCCCTGGCTCCGGTTGAGATCGGCCAGCAGTTGCAGGATTTCCGCGCCGCTCTGGCTGTCGAGGCTGCCGGTGGGCTCGTCGGCCAGGATCAACGCCGGGTCGTTGGCCAGCGAGCGCGCCACGGCCACCCTTTGGCGCTGGCCGCCGGACAGTTGGCTGGGCAGCGCGCCAGGCCGGTCCCCCAGTCCCACCGTCTCCAGGAGATGGGCGGCCCGTTCCCGGCGCCCGCGTTGGCTGGACACTTGCCCCTGCATCGGCGCCTCGACGTTCTCCAACGCGGTCAAGGTCGGCAGCAGGTTATGAAGCTGGAAGACGAACCCCACGGTCCTGGCCCGGAAAGCGTCCACATCCCGGAGCCGGGCCAGGTTCTCCCCCGCCACCCAGACTTCCCCTTCGGTCGGCTGGTCCAGCGCGCCCAGCAAGTTCAACAGCGTGCTCTTGCCGCAGCCGCTCGGCCCCATCACCGCGACCAGCTCGCCCGGCATCACCTTCAGGTTCAAACCATCCAACGCGCGCACGCCATGCTCGCCACTGCCGTACACTTTGACCAGGTTGGTGGTTCGAATGAGTTCTTCGGTCATCTCAGACCTGCTGTTCGCAATACCCAATATCTAATACCGAATAGTCAATGGGGACCTGGTATTGGGTATTGGGTATTGGCTACTTCCCCACCCGAATATTCACAAACGCGGTCATGCCCCAGCGCAGGCTGGAATCCAGGCCGACCACGTCCACGTCGATGGTGTAGTTGGTGCTGCCCTTTTCCGCGGTGCTCATGGGAGCGATGCGCGCAATGGCGCCCTGGAACGCCTGGCCGGGCAGTGCGTCGAAGCTCACCTCCACGGGCATACCCAGTATGAGACGGGTGACATCGGTCTCGCGCAGGTCCGTGGTCTCCACGTGCATCGAGCCGGTGTCGCCCAGCATGACCAGCGGTTGGCCGGGGGTCGCCAGCTCGCCGGGGCGGGCCAGCAGGCTGCCGATCTGGCCGGCGAAGGGCGCGATCACCTGCGTCTGGCGAAGCTGCGCCTGAGCGGCGGCCTGCGCCGCTTGCGCCGATCTCACGGCCGCTTCGGCCGCAGCCTTGTCCTCGGCTGTCGCGCCGGCGATCAGGCCGTCCAACGGGGCCTGGGCGCCCGCCACCCGCGCCTCGGCGGACTGGACGTTGGCCTCGGCGGCCGGGATGCCGGCCCTGGCCACCATGACCTGCACCTCGGCTGCATCGATCTGCGCTTGGGCCGCGGCCAACTGTTGCCGGGTCGCGCCCTGGACAGCCACGTTGTACGCAGCCTGCGCGGCGCTCAAAGCCGCCGTGGCCTGTTCCAACGCCAACGCTTCGGGCCGGGCCGCGATGTGCGGATCGCCGCGCACGACGTCATAAGCAGCCTGGGCATGATTCACGGCCACCTGAGCCAGGTCCACCTCACGTTGGGCCGCCTGCTTCTCGGCCGCGGTGGGATGGCTGGCCAGCTCGTTGTACTGCGCTCTGGCAATGGCAACCTGCGCCTCGGCCGCAGCCACAGCCTCCTGGGCCTGGGTCACACCGGCCTGCGCCAGCGCCAGCCCACCCTGGGCCGCGGCCCGCGCGGCCCGCGCGGCCGCCAATTGCGCATCCGTGGCGCCGGCCAACAGCTTGTCCCGCGCGGCCGCGGCCTCGGCCACCGTCGCGACCGCGACATCGACCTGGCTTTGCAAAATCCCACCCTCCAGCTCGACCAGGAGCGCGCCCGCGGCGACCTGGTCCCCCTCACTCACGTGGATGGCCTTGATCGTGCCGCCGATCGCAGGGCTCAGACCGGCCCACCGCACGGGCGCCAGCTTTC
>MNXL01000141.1:0-11436 GCA_001871755.1 Anaerolineae bacterium CG2_30_64_16 | reverse complement strand
CAGATCACGTTTTCCAAGGCCGCCGCATCCTCCTGCGCCCCCGCGGGGCCGGGCGAATTGGTCGCGGTCGCCTGTCCGGCCCTGTAAGCGCGGTAGCCGAACCAGCCGGCCGCCAGCAAGACGATCACCGCCAGGCCGATCCAAATCGATCTTCGCATAGAAATTCTCTCCTATTCGTACCGCAACGCCTCGACCGGCTGCAGCCGGCTGGCCCGCCAGGCCGGGTAGACGCCGGCGATGAGGCCGACAATCAGTGTGACGCCAACGGCCCGCCCGAAGATGCCTGTATTCCAACGGGCGGAGATGAACGCATCGGCCATCGGTGCGTTGGCAATCAGAACGAGCAGCAGCACGCCCATGATCGAGCCGATAATGGCTGACAGTGAGCACAGCAACAGGCTTTCCTGCACGATCTGTCCCAAGATGCGCCCCTTGCGCCAGCCTAGGGCTCGCAAAGTGCCGATCTCCCGGGTGCGTTCATAGACCGACATGAGCAGGGTGTTGGCGACGACGACGCCGCCCACCAGCAACGCCAGGAAACCGATGGCGCCGAACATGACCTGGGCATTGGCCATGTCGTCGGTGTTTTGCGCGAATTCGCTGCTGAGGCTGGCTCGCGCTTCTGGAAAACGACGATTGATCGCGTCGCGCACGGCCTCGGCCTGGTCGGGGTTCTTCACGTTCACGAAGATGTAACTGACCGAATGCGGTCGATTCAGCAAGCGTTGTGCCTCGCGCAAAGCCAGTATCCCGCCGCCCTCTTCCCAAGCCACACCGGTTTCCACGATCCCTGCGATCTTGTATCGGTTCTCGAACAACGTCAGCGTATCGCCTACGTTGAGCTTGTAGGTTTTCGCCGCGGTTTTGCCCACCACCACCTCGTTGGGCCGGAGGATGTAACGCCCTTCGACGATCTTGTAGTGCTCCATGGCCGCGCTGTTGGGATCCAGGCCTGAGATCAGGAAGAAGGGCATATCATCACCGAAAATGAACCCCAACAGCATGGGACTCACCGATTTTACCTCGGGCATGCTCTGGATCATCGAGATCATGCGTTCATCCAGGCTGCTCATGCTCATGTCGGCCACATCGCGCTGCATGATCGTGATGTTGCCGGTACCACTGCTACCGGCCAGGCTGTTGAGCTCGCTTGATATGCCCTCGATCAAACCACCTAACATGACCAGGGTGGCCACGCCGATACCGATACCCGTGACTGAGATGATGGTGCGCATTCGCCGCCGCCACAAATTGCGGAAGCTCTGATTGCCGACGCGCGCCAACCAGCCTTTCACTTCACCCGACCCGCCACCTTCGTAGCGCAACGCTTCCACCGGTTGCAGGTTGGCCGCCACCCAGGTTGGATAGGCGCCACCCACGACGCCCAGGCCCAAGGCCGTCACCAGGCCTTGCACAAAAAGCCCTGCCGAGTAGACGCCCTCCAGCAATCCACCGATCCCGGGCGCTCGCGCGGCCATCTCGGTGAATCCGACCCCCATGCCGATGCCCACCAGCCCGCCGATCAGGCTCAGCACCACCGTCTCGCCGAGAATCAGCGCCACCACCCGGCCCCGGCTCCAACCGACCGCTCGCAACGTGCCGATTTCGCGGGTGCGCTCCAGCACGCTCATCACCATGGCATTCATCATACCCAGGCCGCCGATGAGGATAGCAATGGCCGCCACACCCCAGGCAAATCCCTGCAAATACAGGGACCAGTCCTGGCTGGCCTCGTACTCGCTGGACTTACTGACGGTGAGATCATCTTCAACCGCCTCGATGCGTTGGATGACCTGATCCAGATCAGCGCCCCGGCGCACCCCTACCTGGAACAGGCTCACCTTACGGGTCTTCTGGGTGATGATCTGAGCGTCCTCCAGGACCACCGTTCCCCCTGATTCTTCCAGCGCCTGACCAGTTTCGTAAATGCCAACGATCTGATAGGGCACGCCGTAAATGCGCAAGCTGTCGTCTACTCTTTTTTTCAGACTGTCAGCGGCGCGGCGGCCGAGGGCGATCTGCTTGGGGCCAGTGACCGGCTTGCCTTCGACGATCCGGTAGTGATCCATGGCAATGCTGCCCGGATGGTAACCAAACACCAGGAAGTAGGGCATTTCCTCGGTCACGATCCAGCCATACACGCCGGGATCGACTTCCTCCACGCCGGGAACCACCAGCAGACGCCCTTCGAGTTCGGCGTCCAGGCTGCTGAAGGCGACGTCGATGGCATTGGCCTGCGACACCAACAGATCGCGGCTCAACCCGACCACGGAGCCGTAGTTCTTCATCATCCCCTCGGCCATCGCCCCCAGACCAACCACCGCGGCCACGCCGATGGCGATGCCCAGGATCGTCAGAAAACTACGTATTTTTCTTCGCCAGAGGTTCTTGAAGATCATGCATTCAACCCAGAATCTGGATCCGGCCAGCAAAGCCATCGACCCGGATGCGCTGACCGGTGTGCAACCGCGTGGTCGCAAAGCTCACGCCCACCACCGCGGGGATGCCGTACTCGCGCGCCACGACCGAGCCGTGGGTCATCAGCCCGCCCACCTCCATCACCAGGCCGCCGGCCGCCAGGAAGAGGGGTGTCCAGGCCGGATCGGTGCCGGGGCAAACCAGGATCTCGCCCGGTACCAACCGCGTGCCGTGTGGGTCCAACACGACATGCACGATCCCCTCGACCACCCCCGGTGACACCGGGCTGCCGACAATGACGCCCTCAGCCACACCCTCCGGCGCACCCAACCCATCGTAGAAAGCCTGGCCGTCGCTGAGCAGCAGCCGGGGGATCTGCCGGCGCAGCTTCTCCCGATCGTAGCGCTGGCGGCGTTCGGCCACAATCGGGGCCAGGGTGGCGGCCGCGCCCCGACCCGCGTCCAGGGCCGCGGCCAGAGCCTGAAGCTCAGCAAGGCGCAGGAAGAACAGGTCCTCGGGCCGGGCAAGCAAGCCGACCTCCACCAACTCGCGGCCCGCCGCCAGCAGGCTGGCCCGGAAGATGCCCATGGCGCGGATGATCGTGAACTTGGGGGTCTCGCGCAGCCCGGCCAACGCGCGCATGCGCCGGCTGATCCACCGCGCGGCCCACGCCTTCAGCCAACCATGCCGCGTCTTGCGCAGTTCGCCCGCCAGCCGGCTGAGCGCGATCCTGGCAGAGGCCGCGCCCCAGGCGAAGACCGCATCGGGCGCCTGGTCCGCGTCAGCGATCTGCAAGTAGCTGCGGAGCGCCTGCATGATGGACGTGGGATTCTCGCGCCAGCGCGGCCGGCCCAGGTCGATCTCTCCCACCCCGCGCGAGCCGTAGCGCTCGAGGAATCGCCGAACCGTCTCCTGCGCGACAGGGGGCAGCCGGTCGGCGGCATAGTCATCGGCCAGCGCAGCGGCGTCGCCGGCGGCGAACCGCTTAGCGGATGCCGGATCGGCCTTGATCGCGCTGGCCGCGTCCCAGAGCGCCAGGTCCATCTCGGTCGTCACGTTGTGTGGCAGCCCGCGCGTGATTTCCAGCACCAACCGATCGCCGTCCGGCACGCCGTCGCCCAATCGGATCAGGCGGTTCAACATGCCGAAGCCGACGACTATCCTGGGCAACAGAGCCGGCATCAGGTGGCGCCCCACGATGCCCGGCATGGCCTTGAGCAGCGCCACGCGGTCGGCCAGGGTGGTGGCTTGCGCTGCTCGCGCCGCAACCCTGGCAATCATCGCCTCCGTATGCCGCGTCAGGCTCGCCCGGCTGGCGTCCGGCGCGAGCAGGCTGAAAAGCACCCTGCCGACGATTGCCGGCGCCCACCTGAGGATCAACCTGCGGGGGATGCGGGGGAAGCGCCCCTCCCTGGGCGCCAGCCGGGGGTCATCCAGAATCGCGGGCAGGCTGGCGGCCGAACCCGGTTCGATCACACCGAGCACCTTACCGAGCAACGCCCGGCCGCGAAGGTTGCGGACCACCGGCGTGACGTTCAGAAAGAGCCGCTCACCGGCTATCACCACGAGTGACTGGCTCTCCAATGAATGGCGCGCGCCGGCCAGGCTGGTCAGGCCGGCCGCGACCCATCGAAACATATCCTGCCCCAACGGGGTGAACGGATCCAGCATCCCCTGAAACGCGCCGACCGAGGCGAGAAGCTGCAACGGCTCGGCCGGCATTCCATCGGGCAACGGGTAGAGCGACGTGATCGGCCGGGATTGCAGCAGCCACAGGCGCTCCTCGGCCCAGGCCCACTCGATATCTTGCGGCGCGGCGAACAGCCCGGTCAGGCGGCTGCCCAGCGCGGCCAACTCACCGATCACCGCGTCGGGCAACGCCTGGCGGCCGGCCCCGTCCGCCGAGAAGACCGTCTCCTGGCCTCCACCAACCTGCCCCCGGATCGCCAGCGCCTTGGCCCCCAGCGTCTTGCGCACCACCCGGCCGGTCGCGGTCTCGACGACATAGTGATCCGGCTCGACCCGGCCTGAGACCAGCGCCTCGCCCAGCCCCAGCGTCGCGTCGATGACCGTCTCGTCCCGCTTGCCGCTCAACGGGTTGGCCGTGAACAGCACGCCCGCCGCCTCGCTCTGGATCATCGCCTGCACCACCACGGCCAGCGCCACGTCTGCGTGATCGATGCCGTTGCGCGCCCGGTAGCCGATGGCGCGAGCGGTCCACAGGCTGCTCCAGCAGTCCACCACCGCGCGCAATACCCCTTCGTCGCCGACCACGTTGAGATAGGTGTCCTGCTGGCCGGCGAAAGAGAGATCGGGCAGGTCCTCGGCCGTGGCGGACGAGCGCACCGCCACCGCCACCGAGGACAGATCCAGCGCCAGGTAGGCCGACTGGATCGTCTCGGCCAGGTCCCGCAGCAAGCCGCCGGCGGCGAAGCGCGCCCGGATCGCCGCGGACGCCGCGGCCAGCGCGGCCGGATCGTCAGCGCGCAGATCGGCGACCGCCGCCAGGATGAACGGCTGCAAATCGTTAGCCGCGACGTACGCGCGATAGGCGGCAGTGGTCACGATGAAGCCATCGGGCACCGGGAAACCGGCGCGGGCCATCCGCGCCAGGTTCGCGCCCTTACCGCCGGCGATGGGCAGGGTCGCGTCAGGAGAGGAAAGGGGCAGGGTTGAAGGTATGATCATGGAACTCCTCTCGCCTGTACGGCACGAACAGATCATATCACAAGAGGGGCGCGCTGGCAACGCGGCGCGGGAGCGGAGATGGACGGCATCCGCGAGCCGACTACCAATAAAATCTTGCTGTTTTCTGTAAGGTAATTGTAAGGTTCCCTGGTACTACAGCACTGTTCCGCCATGGCTCCAGAGCCGATAAAATGTGGGCGGATGTGGAAAACGGTGGAGTGACAGGAGGTGCAAGAAGAACAGCATAACGACGAATAACATAGCATTTCTTTTCGGTTAAAGTAACGTCTTGAAAGATGTGATACCACCCACAATCACACCAATTACCAAAGAAGGAGGTCTATCATGTTTCTCAGCAGAGTGTTCCGTGTTCGCAACCTGGCCCTGCTGGCCCTGGTTCTGATCCTGGGGGCCAGCGCCTACGCCTTCGCTGCCGCTAACGTGGTCCCTGAAAGCGGCGCCGGGGACGGCGCCGAGACCATCAGCGGCTACACCGTCACCGACGTGCGCTATACGCTGGGCGCGGCCGATCCGACCAAAATCGACAGCGTCAAGTTCGATATCGCTGCCACTGCCGGCGCATCAGCGCCCGTGACGGTGAAAGTCCAATTGGTCGATGCGGGCGCCTGGTTCGCATGCGCAGTCACCACCAGCCCCGAGTGGTCGTGCAGTGTTGCTTCGGCCGTGAATGTGGCCGACGCAGACCAACTGCGTGTGGTTGCGGCGCAGTAGTCACCACCGTGCGCGAGTCTTCAACCCACCCCCTTGCCATCCTCGCGATCTTGAGACTGTGAGGATGGCGAGGGGGGCTTCTCGATCGCTGGCCGGATTCCCTTTGGGTCCTTGCGTCGAGCAAATCACCCGAATCCCAGTGGGGGTGACGGCCGGGTCCGTGAGTTCCGTGCTTCTCTCTCTGATTCGGGGTGATCGATGCGTGTTTCTCGACAGTGGTTGCAGGCGTTGCTGGCCACCGTCACCTTCGGCCTCACGGCAGTGGCCTGGGTCGCCTTTGCGCCGACCCAATTTGGCGGCGGGGCAACCTACGTGTTGGTGTCGGGAAACAGCATGGAGCCAAGCTTTCACCGCAATGATCTCGTCATTCTGCGACAAGCCTCGGACTACCAGGTCGGGGATATCGCGACGTATCACCATCCCGACATCGGTCCCGTCATCCATCGGATCATCGCGGTGGAGGGAGACCGTTTCATCCTCAAGGGAGACAACAACTCCTGGAACGACTCGTATCAGCCTACGCGCGATGATTTCATCGGAAAGTTCTGGCTCTATCTACCGCGCGGGGGGAACATCGTGGCGTGGCTCCGCCAACCTACGGGCCTGGCGCTTGCTGCCGCCGGGTTCGTTGGCGCCGCCGGCATCTCCGCGACATCCCGTGGCCAGGGGCGGCGACGTAAATCCAAACATGGGAGAGTCGGCCCAGTGAACAGTACGCGCAACGGTAAAATCGACCTGCTCGTGGCGCTGGCGATGCTCTCTCTGGCATTGCTCCTGTTGGCGGCCATCGCCTTCACCCGCCCGCTGGCCCGCACCGTGTACGACACCATCGGATACGAACAGCGTGGCGCTTTCAGCTATTCCGCCGCAGCGCCCCCGGGTCTATACACCACAGATATGGTCAAGACCGGCGAGCCGGTCTTCCGCCGGCTGGTCACGCTTGTCGATGTGGGCTTCGACTACGAGTTCGCCGCCACCCAGCCCGATGCTCTGAGCGGCACATACCGGCTGGTGGTCGAACTCGGCAACAGCGGCGGCTGGCGGTGGACCTTCGATCTGTTGCCGGAAACCCCTTTCAGCGGCAACAGTTTCTCCCTCGCCACCCAGCTCGATCTCGCTCGTGTACAGACGATCATCGACAACCTGGAACAACAGACCGGGGTGACGTCTCAACAGTACAGCCTGGCGCTCGTACCACGAGTCGCGGTAAGCGGGACATTCGCCGGCCAGACCGTGCAAGACACCTTTGCCCCGCGGCTATCCTTCACCATCGACGCGCTACAACTGAAACTGGCGGACCCGGCCAATCCTGCTGCCGCAGGCGGCCAACTCCAACCCTCACAGACCGCTCAAGTGAAACGCCCACGCCAGGCGCCCAATACACTGTCACTGCTGAACCTTACCTCGCCGGTCGCGACTGTTCAGAAGCTCTCCCTCGGCGGCCTGGCCCTCTGTCTGCTCGGCCTGGTCAGCGTGGGCGTGCCGATGGCGCGAGCCGCCAGGGCCGGAGAGCCCGAGCGCATCGCAACCCAATACAGCTCGCTGCTGGTCACCATTCGCGGCAACGACTTGCCGGCGAGCCGCCAGGGCCTCCAGGTCGCGACCTTCGGGGATCTGGTGAAGCTTGCCGAACGGAACGGCCGGATGGTGCTCCATCACACGAATGGTGAGCGCCACTCCTACTACGTCCAGGACGCGGACATCACCTACGGCTATCAGATCACGGACCAGGACGACGCAGCCCCAACCCAGGGCCAGGAGGGACAGTCATGATCGCCCGATCTATCTACCGCCTCTCCTGGATCGGACTCGGTGCGTTGATCCTGGTCAGCGCCCTGGGGGCGCTGGCCGCGGCGAACCTCGTGGCTGGCTCCGGCATCGCCACTCTGACAATCCCGATCACTGCCAACCAGCTCAAACCGCCGGAGTGCGACGGTCTGGATCTGTCGAACGTCATCGTGGGGGACGCGGACTTCAAGGATGGGAATGCCAACTCATTGCTCTTGGGCAACGCAGTCGCCAACACGATCTCGGCGGGGAAAGGTACAGACTGCGTCCTGAGTGGCGATGGAGCTGACACCCTCAAAGGGGAGGGTAAGGACGACGTGTTGCTGGGCGGTCCAGGCGATGATCACATCGATGGGGGCGCGGGCTGGGACATCTGCTACGGCGGCCCGGGCAACGATACCTTCTCGAAGTGCGAAGTGACGGTGCAGTGAGCAGATATGAAGATGTCAGAAACCCGAATCCCTACGCCACGTGCGCCTGTCTGGCTCAGCCTCCTGCCGCTGATCGCCAGCCTGGCGTTCCTGGCCCGGCCCGGGGTGGTCCTCGCCCTGCCAGGACAAACGTCGGGCCTGGCCGCCGCGGCAACGATCCCACGCCCGATCGGGACACCTACAGCGACGCAACTGGCTCCTCGAGAACCGACCCCGGCCACCGGGGATGTCCGCGACGATCGGATCGCACCGCCCCAAGACAGCCTGATCTTCACACTGCACGCGGCCCCGGACGCGACCGGATGGACGAGCAGTCTGGACAACCGTGGCCACGTTTACATGCCTGGCATCCACGTCGGCTTCTTCAAGGGTCACGTCTACTACGGCGCGCTCCAGTTCGATCTCTCCAGCCTGCCCGCTAGCAGCGCGATCCACGCCGCCACCCTGGAGCTCACCGGCCTCGATGCGCAGCGCCTGAGCGCCGGCGGGAGCTGGCGGGTGAACCTGTTGGCGCCAGCCGCCGACGACCTCTGGCCCACACTGCCCTACGATCAGCTTCGGTCAGCCACCACTGAAGCCACCATCGGGCCGGCCTTCACCGCGGCCGACCTGGCACAGAATCCCGTCACCACGTTCGATTTCGACCCTGCCGCAATCGAGGCGTTGCAGCGGCACGTCGGCCGCGGGGTGGCCTCCTTCCGCCTGGATGGCCCCATGTCGGAGCCAGACAATCTGTTCACCTGGGACAGCGGCTATCACAAGGGTAGCGAATCGGGCGTAGCGCCCATCTTGCGGATCGTGGCCGTTCCACTGCCAGCCACCGCAACGCCGACCTACGTGCTCATCACCTCTACGCCGACCCCGGCCAACATCCTGACTGTAGCCGCCGTTTTCAAAGCCGCCACCGCCCAGGCCGTCATCGGGGTGTTTCCGCCTTCCACGCAATTGCCCCACAACTGGGTGACCCCTGTGATCGTGACCAATACGCCGACACCGGAAAACCGGGTTACCGCCACCTGGATCGAGGCCGTGAGCACGGCCTGGGCTTTCGTGTATGGCGCACCCACGCCCCTGCCCGCCAACATTTGGACGGCCACGCCCATCTCGCCGACTCCAGCGCCGACCGCGACGGCAACGTTCACCGCAACCCCCAGGCCCACCCCGCTGCCCCTGCTGATCCCGCTCGCCCAGTTGGTCCTGCCGGCCACGCCGACCGCGACGCCTGGCCCTCAGCCGATCCCGGACATCTTACGCGGCAAAATCGCCTTCGTCTCCGACCGCCTGGGCGCGGCCGATCTGTTCGTCATGGATCCCGACGGCAGTCATATGGCCCTGCTGACCCAGCGCTACCCCTATGATCAGGCCCTCGAACGCGACAGCGAGGCGGCCGACGGCCTGCGCCGTGCCCTCGTGAAACCCAACGACCGCGGCGTGCCGCAAATCGTCATGGTCGATGCCCGGTACAACGTCACCCTGGAGATCACGCGGCTGACCGGGCCGGCGTATGACCCGGCCTGGGCGCCCAACAGGGATCGGATCGCTTTTGTTTCCACCGAGCCGGGCAACGACGAGATCTATACCGTGAATGTGGATGGGTCCGACCTGCGCCGCCTGACGTACAACACGTGGGAATGGGACAAGCACCCCTCGTGGTCGCCGGACGGCGCCCAGGTCGTCTTCTACTCAAACCGAGACACGGGGCGCCAGCAGATCTGGGTCATGAACGCGGATGGGAGCGCGCAGCGCAACCTCACGAACGACCGATTCAACAATTGGGATCCCGTTTGGATTAAGTGAGAACAAAGCCAGGCTTCTGGGAGAAGCCTGGCCCCTGAGATGGACTACCACCCCCCCCTACAGCATCAACCGCAACGGCTGCTCCAGCGCAGCTTTCACCGCCTGGAGGAAACGCGCGGCCTCTGCGCCGTCGGTCACCCGGTGGTCGGCTGAGATGGTGACCTTCATGCGCAGCCCGGCGACGATCTGGCCGGCGTCATCCACCACGGGCACGCGTTGCACCGCGCCGACCGCCAGGATGGCGGCCTGGGGCGGGTTGATGATGGCGATGAAGTCGTCCACACCGAACATGCCCAGGTTGCTGATCGTGAAAGTGCCGCCCACCATGTCGTCCGACCGCATCCGGCCATCACGCGCCCGGCCCACCAGCTCGCGCGTCTCCCGGGCGATCTGCGCCAGCGACTTCACGTCGGAATCCCGCACGACCACAGTAAGCAGGCCGGTCTCACGGGCCACGGCCAGACCGATGTTGACCTGATCGTGCATGTGGATTTCGGTCCCAGCAAAGGACGCGTTGATCTTGGGGAACTGCCGCAACGCGAGCGCTGCGGCCTTGGTGACCAGGTCGTTGACCGAGATCTTCTCTTCCTCGGACACCAGCGCGTTCAACTGGATGCGCAGCGCCATCGCCGCGGCCATGTCCACGTCCATGGTGACATAAAAGTGCGGGGCCTGCTGCTTGCTCTCGCCCATCCGCCGGCCGATCGTCTGGCGCATCGGCGACAGCGGCTCAGCCCGATACCCCTCCATGCTCGGCTCGTAGGACGGGGTGGGAATGGGCGGCGCGGGCGCCTTTTCGGGGGTCTTCTCGCGCTCCTTCAGATAGGCCTCGACGTCCCGCTTGATGATGCGGCCATCCGGTCCGCTGCCCTTGACCCGGTGCAGGTCGATGCCCAGCTCCGCGGCCATCCGCATGGCCACGGGGGACGCCATGATGCGGGCGGCCGCGAGGGCCGCGAGGGCCGCAGGGGCCGCGAGGGCCGCGGGCGCCGCGATCACCTCGGGTTCTGCCGCGGGGGGTGGCGCGGCGGGTGTGGTGACGAGCAGCGCAACCGGCGCGAGTGGCTTTTTCAGCGCGGCCTTTGCGCCAACACCCAAAGCGGTCAAGTCGATCTCCTCGTCGGCGGCGCCGATCACCGCGATGGGATCGCCGACGGGCACGCTGGCGCCCGCTTCGGCCAAAACCTGGCGCAGGACACCCGATCGAAAGGCCGTGACCTCCACGCTGGCCTTGTCCGTTTCAATGATGGCGATCACGTCACCCTCGGCCACCTCGTCGCCCACTTGCTTGACCCACTCTTGCAGAGCGCCTTCGGCCATATCAAAGCCCAGCTTGGGCATGGTAATCAGTTCTGCCATGGGTTGTTCTCCTGGTTCTCAGAAGACAGGGGGCAGGGATCAGGGGGCAGGGGTCAGGGGTCAGGGATCAGGGGTCAGATATCACACGCGTGAGTAGCCCGACTCCCGACTCCCGTCTCCTGTCTCCTGTCTCCTGTCTCCTGTCTCCTGACTCCTGACTCCTGACTCCTGACTCCTGTCTCCTGACTCCTGACTCCTGTCTCCTGACTCCTGTCTCCTGTCT
>MNXL01000277.1 GCA_001871755.1 Anaerolineae bacterium CG2_30_64_16 | reverse complement strand
GTCCCCGTCTCGCGCAACCCGAAAAACGCGACAAAGCTGATGCTCTCGAAAAGATCGGCGACGTGGATTCGTTCACGGTCGGATTTGATCCAACGCGAGAGCGAGACCTCGCACTCTACGCCCGGACATCTCGAATACCCTAACCCGGACAAGGCCGCTGCGCTTACAAGCCGGAACCAAGAAGGTGACAACCTGGCTCCCAAAATTCTTGCACAAAAAGCAAGGATCTCGTGGGTTAGGCCCCTACATCGGAATCACTTCCTGATCCATTCCCCAGAACCGATACTCCTCGACCTCGATATGTTGTGGCATCTGGCAGATGTGCAGGATCACCTCCGCCATGTCTTCTGGCTTCAGGAAATAGGGTGTCGGGGGTTCAGCGAGACCGGCGTTTTTCGAGAAGTTCGTGGCGCCCGCGCCCGGGATCACGGCGGTGACGCGCACGCCGAACGGCCGCAGTTCCGTGTACATCCCCTTGGACAGGCTAACCACGCCCGACTTGGCGGCGGCGTAGACGCTAAACTTCGGCCAGGCTTCCGTGGCACAGGCGGAGGAGATGTTGACGATGGTCCCGCTCCCCTGCGCTCGCATCTGCTTGCCGAAGATCATGCTGCCGTACACCACGCTGTTGAGGTTCAGGGCGATGATTTGGTCCACCATCTCAACCTTCTGATCGACGGTATCGGTGATGACGACCCCGCCGCCCGCGTTGTTTACGAGCACGTCCACGCGGCCGTGCCTCGCCATCACCACATCAAACAGCTCTTGCCACTCATCCCAACGGGTCGCATCGGAGCGGTATGCCTCGATGCCTGGGATCTCTGCGGCTGTCTCTCGCAGCGCCTTTTCGTCACGCCCCGTGATGATCACCTTGGCGCCTTCAGCGGCCAGAAGCCTGGCGGTCGCCTTGCCGTAACCGCTCGATCCTCCGGTGATCACGATGACCTGGTCTTTCACGCTTTGCCGCATTTCATCCCTCCTAACCTGGACAAGCCAGAGCCAACCAGGCACATGCCATCAGAAGATTCTTGTCTGTTGTGCAAGGATTTAACTGGTTAGGCCCTGTCGCGGATGGGCTATCGTTCTCGCTCAGCGCAGATCACAACGCGATGGCTTTGATCCCCGTCAGCTCACAAAACGCGATCAGATCCTCGTACAGGTGGGCGCCGTAGCCCAAGACGGCGTACTCGTTGTTCCACGCCTCGAGTAGCGCGTCGATATCGCACTCAGCGGTGACGAAGGCGTGCGGCCAGAAGGGGATGCCGCACTCGGCCTTGCGCCGGGCCAATTCCTCGGTGTCATGCGGCTCGGCAACCGTGCAGCGGGTGATGACCAGCTCGAACTCGCCGCGGCTGCGGCCGAGCCGGGCCAACACCCCCTCACCGGGCCGGCACGTGAGTTGGACGGACAAGCCGCCCGCCGTGCCCTCGGTCGGGATGCCGTGCTGGGCAAAGCTGGCCGGCTCCAGCGTGCCGGCCAGCCCCGGCGGGCACGCGCCGTCACCGATGATCTTGATCTCGCGCGTCCCCTTGTCGATGTGCTGCAGGTCGCCGTAGTAGACGCGCTCGCCGCTCAGGTCCATCAGCAGCTTCACCGACATCGTCGTGTTGAAGTCGCTCAGGGTGGCCGTCGGCACGCCATCCTGCACCATCATGCTCTGCGCAAAGCAGGTGGCGCTGTAGTCATCGCCCAGGCCGGGGAAGGACTGGATGGTGTAGAAGTCCCACCCCTCCTGCGCCACGAGCTTTTTGAGCGCAACATACAGGCGGAGCGAGCGTTCGGACGCGGCGTCGTCCGGGATGGGGACGCTGAAGGATGGCTGGATGTGTGCGCGCGCGGCCTGAACCTCGACGGGCGTGACCGCCCTGGCCGTCTCGATCAGCAGTGTGGTGTCGCGCGAATCGATGTCCACGCCGAAGACGCGCAGCCACTGCGACGGATCCGCGACGCCGCACGTCTGGCCCATGCCGCGGCCACCGAACGCGCCGACGGTGCTCATGTTCAGCCGGTTGACCAGCGCGCTGGCGCGGCAGTAGGCGGTGATGCGCTCGATGGCGCGCGGGTCGTCGTAGCCCCCGTAGACAAAGCGGTGGGGGATGCCGACCTCCTTGAGCCCACCGTGCATCACCAGCCCACCCACCGGCCGCCATCCTTGAGAGCCCGGGTTAGTCCACAGCACGATCCCCTTGCCGGTCGTGGCGAAGTCGCGCAGCGCGGCGACCAGGTGCGCCGCCCAGACCCAGGTGCCGGAAAAGAGGACGATGGCATCCAGGTCGTCCAGCTTCTTGAATTTATTCAGGCACGCCTTTGCCTCGGCTTTGGTTGCCAGAATGACATCGTGCTCGATCAACTCGACGTTGGCCTCGTGTAAGGCGCTCTTGGCCGCGGCTATCAGCGCGTCGTCGATAAACGGTGTGCCCAGCGGGTCGAGCAAGCCGTCCTTGTGGACGCCGAAGACGATGAAGGCGACTTTGGGAGTAATTTGCATGAACCTGACCTCCGACAATGAAGCGTCACCTACCACGTGGTGCGTGGTACATGGTGCGTCTATCCGTATCGCATCACGCCATGTGAATCTCGACGTCATCCATCATAAGCTCACGACCCGGCCGGTCTCGATGGACTCCCGGGCAGCCAACGCCGTCACCACGGCCAGGCGACCTTGCTCTGCGGTGCCCTGCGTGGGGGCCCGACCGCCCCGCACACACTCGATGAACGCCGCGGCCTCGTTGGCGTAGCCGTCGCCGCCCGGGCTTTCCAGGGAGCGCGGCGGCTGGCCCTGCTCATACACCAGCAGGCTGCTGCCGCCGGCGTCGCGCGAATCGACCTGCACCCCGCCGGCGCGGAACGTGAACTCCACTGAGCCGCGCTCGCACAGCACCGCCAGCCCCATCGTGAACGGGTACTCGGGGACCTGGAGCGCGCTGCCTTCGGCGAATCCCTTGACGTCGCCGTAATCGATCAAGGTCAGCGCGAGATCCCAGCCGCCGGATTCGGGGCTGCGCTGGCCGCGCGCGTAGACTGTCCTGGGCGTGCCGAAGAGCCAGTTCAGCGTGTCCAGGTCATGGACGTGCAGGTCAAGGACCTCGCCGCCCGACCATTCGGGGTGCAGGAAGAAATCGCTCCAGCGCGGCGGGCCGACCAGCCGTTTGGCCGTCGCGGCCAGCGGCCGGCCCAGCGCGCCGGTCTTGAGGAAATCGGCGATCGCTACGTATTCCGGCCAGAAGCGCAGCACGTGGGCGACCATCAGCAGCCGGCCGTTCTGTGCGGCGGCCGCGCGCATCTCGTCGCACTCCGCGACGGTGAGGCCCATCGGTTTCTCGACCAGCACGTGCTTGCCGGCCCGCAGCGCGGCGATGGTGAGATCTTTGTGCAGATGGGTAGGGAGCGTGTTGCTGATCGCGTCGACGCGCGGATCGGTCGCCAGTGCCAGCGCGTCGGTGAACGGCTCGGCGCTGTATTGCGCGGCCAGCGCCCCGGCCTTCTCGGCCGACCGGGAGGAGATGCCGACGATCTGCACGTCGGGGAGCTGGGCGAAGGCCGCGGCGTGCGTGCCACCCATAAAGCCCGCGCCGAGGATGCCAACTTTGAGCATCGCGTGCCTCCTATTTCAGCCCCAGCTTGCTCAGCGTCGCGTAGGACACCTGCATCGAGCGGTGCACTTCCGCCACCGGCGGCCAGGGCAGCCCGCTGAACTCGATCTCGACGCTGAACGGCCCTGCGTAGCCCTGATCGGCCAGGATCTTCAGCACTTGAGCGAAGTCCACCTCGCCCTCGCCGACCGCCGGGAAATCCCACACCCGCGCGCCGCCGCGCTTGTCCTTCAGATGGATGTGTTTGAGATAGGGCACACATGGCCCGATGTCGTCCACCGCCGGCGCGCCGCCGTAGAAGACGCAGTTGGCCGTGTCGTAGTTGATGCCCACGTTCGCCCGGCCGATCTCCTGGATCAGCGGGATCGAAAGCGCGCCGCTGCCCATGATGTCGCCGTGCACTTCCAGCGAGATTTGCACCCCACGCGCGGCCGCGTAGTCGGCCAGCTCGTGGATGTGCCCCATGAACGCGGCCTTATCCTCGTTCTCGCTGTAGTGCCCGCCGATGGCGGTGTTCATGATGGTGAG
Source organism: Anaerolineae bacterium CG2_30_64_16 (assembly GCA_001871755.1). Classification (GTDB taxonomy): domain Bacteria; phylum Chloroflexota; class Anaerolineae; order CG2-30-64-16; family CG2-30-64-16; genus CG2-30-64-16. The sequence goes on along the minus strand of MNXL01000277.1, from coordinate 7,488 downwards.
GCCGAGCTGGGGGCAAAGGGCGACCGCCTTCTTGCCGTCCACCAGGCCGGCCGCGGTGGTCAGATCGGAGTGCCCGCTCAGCGCGGAGGCGGTCAGCCCCCAATGCGCCAGCCTGGCCTTGACCTCCGCGATCTCGCCGGATGTTGCTTCCAACGGCACGTGCTCGGTCCAGCCGCGCACCGCTGAGAGCTCGACGTACTTGAAGCCGGCGGTGGCGATCCCTTCTAACGCCTCGTCAAGGGTGTAGGTGTGATAGCTGTTGGTGTGGCCTGCCAGGATGTTCTGCATTGCTTGGATCCTCCTTATCACAAATTTAGGCTCGCAACGGCTGCACGGCCAGGGCGCCGCTCGTCTCGCGCATGGCGATCGCAATCGCCCCCAGCACCGCCGCGTCCATCCCCAACTCAGAGGCGACGATCTCAGGCATCGCAGGGACAAGGCCGGCGATCCGCTCCCGAATCGGTTGAGTGAACATTTCCGCGTAACTGGCGAGGTCCCCGCTGAGGATAATTCGCTCAGGGTCAACGATGCACACAAGGTTGGCGATGGCGATACTCAGATAATCGATGACCTCAGACAAGACGGAACTCGCCAGGGGGTCGCCGCTGCGGGCCGCATCGAGCACCATTTCGGCCGTCAGACGGCTCGGATCAGAGGCACAGGCTACGTTGAGAACCGACGACTCGCCGGCTTGCATCCGCTCACAACCCCGGGTTATCAGCGCGTTTCGATCCGCCAGGCTTTCCAACGTGCCGAACCTGTTCACCTGACGGCCGAGGTAGCGCTCGTTGGGCACGATGTAACCGATTTCACCGGCAGCGCCACGACCCCCGCGGTAAAGCTGCCCGTCCAGGATCAAGCCTGCCCCGATCCCGGTCCCCACGGAAACGCAGACAAGCCTGTGAATCCCCCTGCCTGCGCCGCGCCAGCTTTCCCCCAGGGCCAGCAGGTTGACCTCGTTTTCGACAAACACTTCTAAGCCCAGGGCCTCCTCAAGGCGCCGTTTCACGGGCAGATTCCGCCAACCCAACCCCGGCGCCCAAGCCACCACCCCCTCTGGAAAGCTCACAATGGATGGCGCCCCCACCCCCACTCCGCGCACAGACAGACCCATGACCCCGGCCTGTCGTTGCAGGTCGCGAATAAGGTCGATCAATTGCTGGAGACCGGCTTCTCCGCTGCGTGATGGCTCGCTACGACGCTCGATGATCTTGCCATCCAAATCCGCTAACGCGGCGACCATCCGGTGACCCACATACACGCCAATAATCAGGTTGGAGCGGAAGTTATACTCGAGCAAGCCGGGACGCCGCCCACCGCTGGATCCGGCAGTGCTTGATTCGATGATTAAGCCCTCGCTAAGAAGTTCGTTGGCGATGCGCGTGATGGTGGGCAGGCTCAAGCGCAGGCTGCGAGCGAGGTGTGATCGTGTGACGGGGCCTTCGCGGTGGATCTGTTCCAAAATCGCGGACTCGTTGACCTTGCGCAGCAAGGTCGCATCCCCGGTGTGGTTCCGATCATCGTTGATGACTGCCACTTGCTGCTCTCCCATGCCGTGCGGATGGTAATCAGTTACTTACAGTATAAAAGTATAGCACCCCGCAGTGGGCCTGTCAACCCAGAAACTCTCTCTTGACAGGCGCCGATTCTGCTGATAGACTCATGCAAACGAATGCAGTAAAACCCCTTGGCGCTGCCATCCATCCCAGTGGGCGTTTGCCCCCCCACCTGACAGGAGAAAGAGATGTCCGAGAAGTTGGCGATCGACGGCGGGACCCCGGTCCTGAAACGGAGCGACTATAGCAACTGGCCGATCATCACGGATGATGACCGCAGGTTCATCGACGAGGTGCTCGACAGTGGCATCGTCGCGGGCGGCACCGCGCCACAAGTTGCCGCGTTCGAGCAGGAATGGGCAGGGTATGTCGGCGCCAAACACTGCCTGACCACCACCAGTGGCACAGCCGCGCTGCACATGGCATTGGCGGCAGTGGGGGTAGGGCCAGGGGATGAGATCATCACTTCAGCGTTCACCTTCCTGGCCTCGGCTTCCTGCGCGCTGCACCAGAATGCCATCCCCATGTTCGTGGATATCGATCCGCGCACCTACAACATGGATCCGGCCAGGCTGGAGGCCGCCATCACCGAGCGGACGAAGGCGATCATCCCAGTCCACATCCAGGGCTTGCCTGCCGACCTGGATCCCATCATGGCCATCGCCCGCAAGCACAACCTCTCCGTCATCGAGGATGCTTGCCAGGCGCATGGCGCCGAGTATCGAGGGAGAAAGGTCGGCAGCATCGGCGACATCGGCGCCTTCAGCCTGAACAACTTCAAGAACCTGTGCGGTGGCGAGGGCGGCCTGTTCGTCACCGACAGCGAAACCTATCTTCAGAAGGGCGTGCTGGTCCGGTGCTTCGGCGATGAAATCGACGAGGTGAGCCATCGTCGCGTCTATAACGCTTCCATCCTGGGCTACATGTATCGCAACCAGGAGTTGCCGGCCGCGCTGGCCCGCGGGCAACTCCTGCATCTCGACGAACACAACGCGGTGCGCATCGCAAATGCCGAATATTTGAGCCGTGAACTGGGCAAGATCCCGGGCGTCATCCCGCCCCACTGCCCGCCCGACTCCAAGCACGTCTACTTCATGTACAACGTGCGCTTCGATCCGCAGGCCGCGGGCCTGGACTGTGAACCGCGCCGGTTCCGCATCGCGGTGGAGAAGGCGCTCTACAAGGAAGGGGTATTGGTCGGCCAATGGCAGACGATGCCGGTACCTGCGCAGGATATTTTCCAGAGCAAGCTCGGCTACGGCGGTTCTAGCTATCCCTGGAGTATCAACGAGGCGAAGGGCATCCGCTACGACTACAACGTGGACAACTTTCCGGTGGCCAAGATGCTGTGCGATACTTACACGGTCGTCCACGGCATCCACGCCCCGAACGGGAAGGCGCTGATGGACCAGATCGTGACAGCCTTCCACAAGGTGTTCGGCAATCTGGATCAAGCTCTGGCGCACGCCGACGCCGCGATCTATCCCGGCGCGGACAGCAAGCTGTACGGAGCAGGTTAATCGCGAAGAGGGGTCACGATGAAAAGCAGAGGACTCTACGGCAGGCAATACCTGGACATCCAGGTGCGTGAGCATGAGATCGCGGCGCCGGGCGACGATCAGGTCATCGTCAAGGTGCATGCCTGCGGTGTGTGCGGCACCGACCTGAACTTCGTGAAGGACTGGTCGGACGACTACATGCCGCTGGGCCATGAGATCGCGGCTGAGGTGATGGAGATCGGCAAAAATGTCACCGGTTTGGCGCCGGGCGACCGGGTGATCGTCGAGGATGTCAGTATGTGCGGCATCTGCGAGGATTGCAAGAGTGGCCACCCGGAGTTCTGCCGCAATCTGTTCAGCATCGAGGGACAGCCTGGCATGGGGCAATACTTGTCGGTGCGCTACAACTCGCTGGTCAAGTTCGAGGGCCTGGACTACGTCGCGGCGAGCTTGACCGAACCACTGGCCGTGTGCCTGACCGCGGCGCTCAACGCCGACATCCCGCTGGGTGGCTCGGTGCTGGTGCTGGGACCCGGCCCGTTGGGGCTGATGTCCGCCCGGCTGGCCAGGCTGCGGGGCGCCAGCTTTGTGGCGATCACAGGGTTGACAGCCGATAACGCGCGCGCGCAGGCGCGCCTGGACGCGGCGCGGCGGATGGGCTGCGACATGGTGATCGAGATCGGCAAGCAGGACGTGGAGGAGGAGATCAAGCGGCGGTTCCCGAATGGCGTCGATCGGGTGATCGTCAGCGCGCCGCCGCAAAGCATGGTCGATGCGCTGAAGGTCATCCGCTACGGCGGGCTGATCACCTTCTTCGGCATCCACTTCGGCGGCCAAAGCACGATCAACATCGACATCAACGACCTGATTTTCCGCAAGATCACCCTGACGCCGACCTTCGCCGAGCCGGCGATCAACTTCCCGATCTCCAACCGGCTGCTGAAAGAAGGGCTGGTGGACGCCTCGCAGATCGTGACGCACACTTTCGGCTTCGAGGATGCTCTGTCCACGATCACGGCCAATGTGGACGGGAGCCTGCCGATCATCAAGGCGGTGATGCTGCCGAACGGGTAAGATGATAGTGAAACCGGGTTTCTTGGCAGAGACCCGGTTTCTTATTTGTTCAGTGCATCTCCGCCGATGTGGAGCCGACCCCGTGCCGGTAGAAGTTGAACTGCACGTTCGGGTGGTCGGCCAGCAGCGACATCGGCGCCGCCGCATCGGGCAGCCTCTTGGAAATCATCAGCGTCGTCAGGCGCATGCCGAAGGGGTTGTCGTGATTGCCCGCCTGCCAGATCGACACCTTCTTGGCCTTCCACGTCTCGACCGGGCCGACGCTCAGCGCCTGGCTGGGCACATTCTGGACCACGCCGCCGCCGGAGGTGCGCGCGTTTTGGATCAGGGTCATCGGGTGCAGGTCGACAATGCGGGTGGCCAGCTTGCGGTATTCTGCCGGCGAGGGGGGCGCATCGTGATATGCGCCGGCGCGCTGCGGCGGATCGTTGAAGGCCCAGTGCTTCACCTCGCCCTGACCGCCCTGCATCACCAGGCAGCGCGCGCGATCATAGCTCGTCTTGTACGCCTCCAGCTCAACGGTCGGAAAGTGGAGGTTCTCCTCCGGCATCCGCAGGTCGGGGCGAATCCGGTCGAAACAGAGAGCCATATCAGCCCGCCTGAAGCTAAGCGGGTGCTCGATAGACACCTCTCTGCCATCCTCCACCCACTCGTCCATGCCCCAGAAATGGGCGTGGCGCAGGTCGAGCTCCAGCTCATTGACCAGCCGGGCCACCAGCGGCAGTTGTTCTGTCGGCCCGATCGGCCCGCAGATCCCTGCGGGTGACTCCTCGGTCGCCTGGCGCCAGGCGGTGATGTACTCGAGCGCCTCAGCCAGGTAGAAATCCTCCAAGGTGTCGTAGAATACCACCTTGAAACCCGGCCGCGCGAGCCCCAGCAGATCCTCCGCGGAAAGACGGGCAGCATCGTCCAGGATAGCCCGGTCGAGCGTGGTGTAATCCCACCACTCAGGAGCCACTTTGCTCAAAGGTCGCATACGATTCCTCCTCGTGAGAACAAGTCCGATAGCCAATTCTACCCCACGTTGTCGTCAGTTCCAAGTTCAGGACCCATGTTCGGAAAGGAGAACGCGATGAAAGCCACTTCGGGATCCCCTCTCAGCGACGGATCCATTTCAGGTTCGGATAGACTCTAAGTCAGCCAATCGGCGATGGTCAGGGCGTAGGTCTTGGTCAGGGCGACCAGGTCTTCCACGGACACCCACTCGTCCGGCGCGTGCGCGTTGGCGCCGCGGGGGCCCAAGATCACCACGGGCGTGGGGCTGTGCAGGTTGAACATGAACCCATCGCAGGCGAACGGCGCGGGGCCGAACGCAGGGGGCTGGCCGGTCACCGAGCTCAGGTTGGCTGCCAGCGTCCCGACGGCGGGATGATCCTCAGCCATGCTGCTGCCAGCCAGGAAGCGCGTGCGTTCTTCCCAGCGTGTGGTCACCCGTTGCAAAGTGGGGGTCGTTTCGGTGGCCCTGGCCACCACCGCCCGGAGCTCCGATTGCAGCTCGTCTTCGGTCACTCCCGGCGGGATCTCGATCCAGAACTCGACCCAGGCGGTCTCGGGGATGGCTTCACCGGTCCCCCAGGGCAACAGCTCACCGGCCCGCAACACGAACGGCATGAGGGGAAAGACGTCGTTCTCAAACCCTTTGGGCTTGGGCCGCCCCTGACGTTCCGCGTTGTAGCGGTCCAGCGCGGCCAGCAGGTGGCCGAGTGCGGTCACCGGGTCGCGCAAGACCGTCTCACCGAATCCCATGCCCACCCCTTCAGAAGAGGTGAAGAGGCGGAACTGCTGTCCGCCGCGATGGGCCGTGCTGATCAGCATGTTGTTCGGTTCGGGCAAAATGGCGAGATCGGCGTTGTAACCGCGCAGGCGGCAGGCCAGGGTCCCGTGGGCGCCGCCGAACTCCTCGTCGACCACAGTCTCCAGGATCAGATCGCCCGTCAGCGCCAGATCCAGCTCCCGAATACAGCGCGCGGCCATCAGATAGGCCGCGATACCGCCCTTCATGTCGTTGGCGCCCCGTCCGTACAGCGCGCCATCCACCACCGTTCCATCCCACCAGCCATATCTCCCTTCGCCCACGGTCGGCACCACATCGACGTGGCCGGTGAACAGCAGCGACCTGCGCCCTGACGCCAAGCCCGGAGGGCCGCCCACGGCGCCGCCCGGTTGCGGTGTCAGCACGCCAACGACGTTGGGGCGGTCCGTGTAGTCGTGCCCCGGCCAGTAGGCAGGATGTTCGGTTAGACCCTCGATCTCGAGAGGGTTGAACACGTCCACCTGGCAACCGAGGTCGCGCAGGTAGTCGGCGACGAACATCTGGCACGCTTTTTCAGAGCCGTGCGGTGGCTTGTTCTCGCTCGGGATGCGCACCAACGCTTGTGCCAATCCGACGACAGCGGCCTGGTGCGCATCAACCCATGCCAGGATCGCGGCGCGGGTATGTGCTGCCATGATCACTTGCCCTCCGCTTTGCGTAGATCAATCCGCCAACTGCCCACCGTCGATCAGGATCGCATCGCCGTGAACGAACGAGGCGTCATCCGATGCCAGGAACGCGATCACCGCGGCCACCTCTTCCGGCTTCCCAGTGCGCCGCAGCGGGATTTTGTTTTGGATGTAGTCGTTCACAAACTCATCACTGTCCATGGCCGCGGTGCTCTCGGTGAGGATGTAGCCTGGGCAAACACAGTTGACCCGGATGCCGTAGGGGCCCAGTTCGAGCGCCAGGGTTTTTGTCAGCAGCACCACGCCGCCCTTGGCCGCGTTGTAATGCGCGTAGTATATTTCCCCCGCCAGCCCGTTGGTCGACGCCATGTTGACGATCACGCCGGAGCGGCGTTGCTTGAAGTGAGGTATCACCGCCTGGGTCATCATGAACGTGCCTTTCAGATCCACATTCATGATGCGGTCCCAGCGCGCCTCGGTGATGTCCTCGAAATGGTCCTCGTAGTAGATGCCGGCGTTGTTGACCAGGACATCCACGCCGCCCATCTTCGCCAGTGCGAACTGGACGGTGGCCAGGTCATCTGCCCGGACCGACACGTCCGCGGCGAAGGGATGCACGGTCGCCCCAGTCTCAGCGGCAATCTGCCGCGCGGTGGCTTCCGCGGCGGCGCCGTCCACGTCAGTCAGCACGATGGTGGCTCCTTCGGTCGCAAAACGGGCTACCGTCGCCTTGCCAATGCCATTTGCACCGCCGGTGACGATCACCCGTTGGCCCTCGAATCTGCGCATGGTATCCTCCTTTGGAGATGATGAGCCAACGTATCCTCTCAAAAAGGCGGGGACGAATCTGCTCAAGCCGAGTCCGTGACTCGGCGGGCGAGCGGCGGATCACGGATCCGCCTTGAGCTGCCCCGGAC
>MNXL01000134.1:11795-13761 GCA_001871755.1 Anaerolineae bacterium CG2_30_64_16 | reverse complement strand
CCCCCAATATCCATACCTTCGGATGGGTGGACGTTGAAAGTCCTGAGTTTAGGGAGATCATAGACAACTGCGTTGGGTTCGTCTACCCCTCTTGTTCAGAGGGCCAGAGCGGCGGAGTAATAACCTGCCTCCATGCGGGTCTCATTCCCATTATCAGCTACGAATCTGGTGTGGATGTGCATGACGACTTCGGAGTGATCTTGAGGGATTGTTCGATCGAGGAGATCAGGGATTCGATCCAGACGATTTCCAGTCTCTCCGCAGAAGAACTTCGAAAGATGGCGTGGAGGGCATGGGAGTCAGCCAGAGCGAATTACACAAGGGAGAGGTTTGCAAAGGATTTCCGCGAGACCATATCCTCGATCATCGCGACCCACGGCAAATAGAAAAAGCGCAATGCCGCAAAAGTTACTCTGTTACCCCTTCGCTTCACTCAGGGCAGGCTCTAAGTGGGTCAGCCCCGTAAGGTGCGTTGCCACGAGAGTCCAGCGAAGCATGTCCTGAGCAGTGTCCTGAGCTGGTCGAAGGGTGAAATCGAAGGGGGTCTCGTCGCGGCGGAGAGATTCTTCGCTGGGGTCACGCCGTTGCGAGAATTCAGGGGCAGACCCGCTCAGACGGTGTCCTGAGCCCGTCGAAGGAATGACAGGCAACAGGTAGTGAGTTTTGCGGTACTGCGAAAAAGCAATAAGGGGACGAACATGGTGAACAAGAAAACTGCCATGGTTGTGGCGTTGGTGTGTCTGCTGGGGGGTTTTGCCAGCGGACTGTATAGCGGCATTGCAAGAGGGATCCCCTTTGTGGGGAAAACGACCACGAACTTTGCGATTGGAATCTATAGGGGTGATTCTCCTCTGGATCTTGCTCCTTCCAAGAGCATACGGAATCCGGTGCTAAGCGCTGAGGACGTATCGGACATACCCGCGCGTTTTGTGGCGGATCCCTTCATGGTCCAGGAGAACCACACCTGGTACATGTTCTTTGAAGTCATGAACGCGCGGACCGACCAGGGGGATATCGGACTCGCGACCAGCGAAGATGGATTGAAGTGGAGTTACAGGCAGATTGTGCTCGATGAGCCTTTCCACCTGTCCTATCCTTATGTCTTCAAATGGGAGGGGGAGTACTACATGATTCCAGAGAGTGGCGAGGCGAATTCTATTCGACTGTATCAGGCTACGGGTTTTCCTTCAGAATGGTCCTTTGTGGGGACTTTGCTCGACGGAAGTCATTACCTGGACTCCGCTATCTTGCGATTTGACGACAGGTGGTGGCTGTTTACGACACCAACAGAACGCAATGATACCCTCCGGCTCTTCTATGCCGACGAACTGCGCGGCCCCTGGACCGAACACCCTGAAAGTCCGATCATAGAGGGGAATGCAAACATTGCCAGACTGGGTGGTCGAGTCTTGGTGTTTGATGGCCGGATTATCAGATATGCGCAAGATGATGAGCCGACCTATGGTAATCAGGTCCAGGCGTTTGAAATCACCGAGCTGACAACTACAAGTTATAGAGAAAAAGGGGTGGGCGAAAACCCGATCTTGGAGCCAGGCGGAACGGGTTGGAATGCCAGAGGGATGCATCATGTCGACCCACACCAAATCGACGAGGACAAGTGGATCGGTAGTGTGGATGGGAGAGGCGAGAAGTTGGTTTTCGGACTGCAGTATTAGTGGGTCATTCGGCGCGACATGTGCCATTGACTGTCACCCTGAACGGGTTAACGACACAAATCACGATGCCGCGGGCCATCAGTGAAGGGTCTCTTTGCCGTAGCGAGATGCTTCACTGGTGCCTCGCCGTAGTGTGAGTTGGCCGCTCGACCCGTTCAGCATGACAGACAACAATGGCTGAAGTCAAACCAAACACCCCACTAGGTCCGTTTCACAGAGGTTGTGAAGTCGATCGTCGGCGCCTCGGCGGGCCGCAGTTCCATCGGCAGCTCGACGTGGAAACGGCTGCC
>MNXL01000134.1:0-11788 GCA_001871755.1 Anaerolineae bacterium CG2_30_64_16 | reverse complement strand
TGGCCTGCCAGGCCGTCACTCTCCACCCAGATGCGGCCGTTGTGCCGCTCCACGAGGTGTTTGCAGATGCTCAGCCCCAGCCCGGTGCCCCGGTACGCGCGGCGCTCGCTGCCGTCCACCTGGTAGAAGCGGTCGAAGATCCGCTCCTGCTCGTCCGGCGGGATGCCGATGCCCGTGTCCGCGACCGTCAACCGGACGCGATCTCCCAGCTCGCCACCGGTCAGCCGGACCTGACCACCGGGCGCGGTGAATTTGATCGCGTTCTCCACCAGGTTGGTCAACACCTGCTCCAGCCGCACCGGGTCACCATCGATCTCCGGCAGGTTATCGGGCATGTCCAGGATCAGTTCCAGCCCGCCCTCTTCGGCCAGCGGCGCCAGTTTCGTCGCGACCGCGTGCGCGACGCCAGGCAGATACACCTCCGCCAACTGTAGCTTGACCCGGCCCGCCTCCATGCGGGAGAACTCCAGCAGGTCGTCGATCATGCGCTGGAGCACGCCGGTCTGCGCCTTGACGGTTTGCAGGAAGTCCTCTTGCAACTCCGTGACCGGGCCGGTTTTGCCCATCAAGATGATCTCCACGAACCCCTTGATGGAGTGGAGCGGGGTGCGCAACTCATGGCTGACCACTGACAGGAAGTTGGACTTCATCCGCTCCAATTCCTTCTGAGTGGTGATGTCGCGCAAGACCGCGACTACGCCGCTGATCTCCTCATCGGCATCCAGCACCGGCGATGCCAGCACGCCGTAGGTGCGCGTGATGTCGTCGCTGCCCGGCTCCAGGTTCAACTCCCGGATCAACTCGTGCTGGTCCCGGAGGGTCTCGCTGAGCAGGTCGGCGAAAGCCGGCGCGGGAAGGTAGGGGCCGAGCGGCACGCCCGCGGGCGGTTCACCTTCCAGGCCGAGGATGTCTCGGGCGACCGGATTGATCAGGATCACGTTCAGGTCCGGGTCGACGACGACTACCCCGTCACCGATGCCTGCCAGCACGGCCTCCAACTCCCGCCGCTTTTCCCAGGCATCTTGATAGAGACGCGCGTTTTCAATGGCGGTGGCCGCAAAGTAGGCGAAACTGCTGACCAGTTGTTCGGTCTTGTCACGGCCCGCGGCCGCGCCTGCACTCTCACCGAGCGAGTGCTTGGCCAGATAGAGCGCGCCGATGGGCCGGCCGCGTGAGACCAGAGGGGTGATCAGATAGGCGCCCGCGCCCAGTAGTTGGTGCAACGGGGTGCCCCCGCGTACGCGGGGGGCGTTGCCCTGGACCCGCACCGCACGATTCTGGCGCAGTGCTTCCAGAGTGGCCGGCTCGGCCGCCAGGGTCACCCGAAAGGCCTGGGGCGCGGGGGCCTGATCCACGGCCAGGGTGCCGGCCAGATGGCTGCCCTCCCAGGGCATGGCCGCGCTGTCGGCGTCCACCAGCGCCACCGCGCAATGGCTGCTGCCCGTGACCCCGCGCAAGTGCTCCACGATCAGTTGCAGCGTCTCTTCCAGCCCCAGGGTCGATGCCAGGCCCCTGGCGACCTCTTGCAGGGAACGAAGCTCCAGCACCCGATCGCCCAGGTCTGTGGCGGTGCGCTGTAACACCTCCGTTTTCTGCGCCAGCGCAACCTGTTGTTGCAGCAGCGCGGCGTCCAGGCGCGCCGCTTCGGCCCAGGCGGCCGCAGCCTGTGCGGAGCGCCGCGCCAGCTCCCAGGCGATCAGCACGTTTCCGATCAACCAGGCCCACATCAACAGGTAGCGGGCCTGGAAGCTGGGGTCGGCGAGAAAGGCGAGGTTGCCCGCGGTCAGCCACAAGGCCACCACGTAGAGCGGCCCGGACACAAACGGCGCCCACAACATCCCCGGCAACGCTTGCGCCAGGGCGACCGCCTTCAGCGCCAGGAGTAGCAGGAGGATGTAGAGCGGGCTGCCCAGCCCACCGTCTCGCCAGATCAACGCACATACGAAGATCGCATCGGCGGCGTATGCGGCATAGGACAGCACGTGGGCGGCTCGGCCCCCCTGGCGGCTCTCGGCGTGGTTGGCCCAGAACCCCGAGGTGAAGAGGGCGATCAGCGCGTATGCGCCCAGGATCCAGGGCCAGATCCCCGCCCAGCCCGCTTCGTGCGCGCGCCACACCACCCAAAAACCTAGCGCCAACAACGCCCAGCGGCCGGGCAGATCGAAGCGCTGTTGGACGCGCGCCAGGCGCGCTGTGCGGTCGCCCTGCTTGCTGGCCCGATCGAACCTGGCTGGCCTGGCGGGCGGCCTGACGGGCTTGACGCTGGGCTGGTTGCTGGCCGTCTGGCTGGGTGAGCCTGGTGGGCCTGGCGGGCTGGGCGCTTGGCGCATCGGCATCACCTCGGCAACGGCGTGGCGAAGGGCGTCACTGGTGACGCTGTGACCGGCGGCACGGTGGGCGGCGGCACGGTGGGCGGGACGCGGGTCGGCTGAGTGACCGGCGGCTCAGTAGGCGACTCAATGGGTGGCTCACCAGGCGTGGCAGTCGCGTCAGGACCGGTTGGGCTGAGGACAGGTGTGCGGGACGGTACGCGCGTCCGTGTGGCTGTCGCTGTCGCGATGGCCGTTTGTGTCGGCGTGGCGGTCGGCGCGGCCGTGAACGTGGCGGTCGCGGTCGCTGTCACCGTGGCTGTGGCGGTCGGCGCGGTTGTCACCGTGGCTGTCGCTGTGGCGGTGGCCGTTTGCGTCGGCGTGGCGGATGGCTCGCCGGTGAACGTGCCCGGTGCGGGCGCCCGGTCGGTGGGCTCGGGCTGAGGCGGCGCGACTGCGCGCGCCCAGATGCCATTGTCGGTGGCCGCGTAGAGTTGGCCGCGCGTGTCCGGGTCAAGGGCCAGCTCAGTCACGCGGCCCGCGCCGGGCCGCCCCAGACCGTGCCAGGTGGCCCCGGTGTCGTCACTGCGATACAGCCAGCCGTCTGACAGCGCTGCGTAGAGGGTGTCCGGGACGCGCGGGTCGGCGAGCAGGGCGGTCACCCGCCGGCCGTTTGAACCGGGTGGGAGAGGGCGCTCGCTCCAGGTGGCGCCACCATCGGAGCTGTATGCCAGCCCCGTCGCTGTTCCTGCCCAGATGCGTACGCCAAAATAGGACGCGATGGTCAGCGCGGTGACCGGGTGATCGAGCGCGGCCGGCGCGCCGGCCTGGGCTGGTTCAGCCGGCAGGGCGGCCCGCCAGGCCAGCCCGCCGCTGTCGCTCAGCCACAGCTCGCCCTCGGCCGCGAGCGCATACAGGCGATCCGGCGCGCTAAGGTCGCTAAGCATCCCGCGCACGGTCGGATGCCGGGGTGCGATTGTGGTCGCGGTCGCCGCGTCCGCGGGGCTGGGCCAGGGTCCGCCAGGTGTCCAGGTGGCGCCACCGTCCACACTGCGTTGAACGCGACTGTCGGTGACCAGGGTGATGGTGTCGGCTGCGCCGCTCACGCCGGGCTGCACGACGAGTGGGGGGCGCCGGGTCTGGCCGGGCGCCGGGCCGATGATCTGCCAGGTGTCGCCGCCATCCTCCGAGTGGTAGAGTTGGCGGCCCGTGCCCGATCCGGTCAAGGCGTAAAGCTGCCGCGCCCGGCCGGGCACGACGCGCCAGGCTGCCAGTGCGGGTCCACCCAGGTTCGTACGCGGCAACGGGCCATCGATCCGCTGCCAGGCCGCGGCGGTCGTGGCGCGCCAAAGCCCGGTGCGTGTTTCCGCATAGATGATGCGCTCCCCGCTGCCGCTGGCGATGTGCAACGCCAACACGGTCTCGCCGCGCAGCCCGACGAGTGACCAGCCGGCGAGGTGGGCCGCGGTCGCGTAGGGCAGGAGCAGCAAGGGGGCCAGGAAAAGCACCGTGGCCGCCAGCAGCCAAATCGCCCCCATGCCGGGGCGCCCTTGCTGTGGCCGGTCTGTGACCGAGCCCCCCCCGCTACTGAGAGGATACGCATTTCGATGGGTCAGGCTCATCGTGACCTCACCGATAGGGCGTCGGCGACGGCGGCGGCGGCGACGGAGTTGGCGGCGGCGGCGACGGCGGCGGCTCGCTGCGCTCGTTCCAGAAATCCACGATCTGGCAGTCGGCGGCCGCGCTGAGGGTGATGGTGTTGGCCTGCGGGCTGACCGCGCGCCAGCCGATTTCCGGCGTCTCGGCGACGGTGTAGATGCCGGGCGTCAGACCCGCGAAACGATAGACGCCGTTGCCATCCGTGCGCTGGCTCTGGCTGGCGCCGCTGGCTGCTTGCAGCACGATGGTCCAGCCCGCCAGCGGTCCTGCGCCGGCCGTGTTGCGCACCTGACCCGATACGCACACGACCTGACTCGCCGGCGCTTGCGGTCGTGGGGTTGCGCCGGTCACAGGTGGCGGGGCGACGATCGGCATTCCGGCGACCGCGCCCTGCACTTCCACCAACCCGGCCGCGATCCAGCCGGCCTGCCCGGCGATGCAACAGACGCGCAGCCACGAGCTATCGGCGTTCCGGCCGGTGATCACCAGCGGATCTGCAGTGCGGACCTGGCCCAGGACCGGGTACGCAGTGCTGGGACCCGAACGCACGTTCAGCACGCCGGTGCGCAGGATGGCGTAGGGAGTGGGCGTGATCGGCGGAGAAGTCGGTCCAACCGTGCTTGTGGGTCGCGGTGTGTTGGTGGGTCGCGGGGTGGCGGTCGGCGTGATCGAAAGGGCGAACGCTTTCCCCTGGCTGGCAGCGGTCTGGTCCGAGACGGCCAGGGTTTGGGCCTGCTCGTAGAGGGCTACGGCCGCTGGGATATCATCTGCCTGCACCGCGGCCTGCGCTTGTTGGACCAACAGGTCGTAGAGCTGCCGGGCCGCCGCGCCGTCGGCGTAAGTGGGGGTTTCGGCCAGGAGCACTTCCAGTCGCGCCTGCGCATCGGCGATGTTCCCTGCTGCCTGCGACCGGGTGGCGTCCAGGTAAAGGTTGCCCAGCCGGCGGGCGTCCGCGGCCGGACGGTTGCGCGGGTGGATGGCGAGGGCGTTGGAAAAATACTCGATCGCCTTTTGCACCGGCGCAACGACACCGTTGGCATCCTCGATCAGTGTCTGGCCCGCGTTCAAGTAGCAGATGAACAGGAACTCGGCAACCGCCTCGGTCCGATAGGAGCTGTCCAGCTCGCGGATCTTCTCGAATTGGCTGATTGCATCCTGCCATTGGCCCAAGTCGTACAGGCGGCTGCCATCATCGTACAACCCTGCCAGCCGCCGGCGCTGGGCGACGAAATCGGCCTTGACCTGCGCGTCCGCATAGCTGCTGTCGATCGCCAGGATCGCCGCCAGTTCGGCGGTCGCTGTGTCCCAGTCCTCTGTAGCGATGGCCGCCTCGGCCGCAGCGTACCCCTGAGCCAGCGTTTGTTGCCGTTCGGCGCGGCTGAGCCCCAGCCGCGCCTCGGGATCATCCGGCGAGATTTCCAACAGTTTTTGGAAGGCAGCTTGCGCGCCTTCGTAGTCCCCGACCGTCAGCCGGGCCTGGCCACGATTGTATAATTCCTGGGCCTCCCGCTCGGCCGCGTTGGTCCAGGGCAGCCGGCCCTGGAGTGCAATCAGCAGCAGCGCGGTGACGCCGATAACGCCCAGCAGGATCAGCCCCCAACTCTGCCAGTTGCGGATGCCGAGGCGCGAGCGCGGGATGATCGCGTTCGCCTCTCGGCCCTCCGTCGGGGCGGCCTCGCGGCGCGTGACGGTCTCGGCGCCGGGTGCGGTCGCCTGAAGTTGGAGAAACCAGCGCACCTCGTCCAACAGGGCATCCAGGCCGGGCCGGCTGGGCTGGAGTTCCTTGAGCCGGGTGAAACGCGCGAGCGCCTCCTCCCAGTTTCGATGCTGGTACGCGGCCATCCCTTCGTAGTAAAGCGCTTCGGCGGGATCGGGTGGCGGGGTGGTGAGATTGCGCGGCCGGCGGCCGATCTCGCCGCGGGGCAGTTGAGGCGGCTGACCATCGTTGGAGGCTGTAATCAGTCTTGAGCTTTCTGGCTCTGCGGCCGGGCCTGGGGGCCGAGCCGGCGGCCTGTCTTCACGCTGGGTCATGCGTCCTCAAGTGGCGCTGGTTGCGTCATCGTTTGCCTTCCGGCACGCCTGCCGCCGGGACGATCCGCGGTTGGCTGGCTGAGTCGGTCGGTGTGGCTGCGGCCGGCGCGCCGGCCGTGGCCGAAGCGGCCGACGCACCGGCCGCGGCGCCCTTCCCACCGGTGACGAGCGGCATGTGACGGCGCTGGTTGTACGGCCAGTCCTGCACCTGGATGCTGTCCACGAAGCTCCAGGTGTTGAACAGATTGTCCTCCCGGTTGTAATTCGCAAAAACCAGTTGCACTGTTTGACCGGCGTAGGGCGCCAGATCGAGCGCGATCGTCTTCCAGCCCGTGTCGTAAAGGGCGCCGTAGGTGTCGGTCGGGTTGCCATCGCGCAGCAAGAGGGCGAGCGGTTGCCCGGCCGCGTCGTTGATCGTGACCTCGAACGTGTCCACGTAACGCTGCAAGCGCTGGCTATAGAGCACATCGTAGGATAGCGTCCGATACCAGAACACCAGTGTCGGCCGCGCCACCTGGTCGAAGGGTGGCACGGCCAGTGTCTGCGAGATGGTCGCGCTGCCCACCGGAACCTGACCGGGTTCCTCAGTGCTGGGGCCATACTCCGGGGTGCCCAGCCGGGCCGCGAGCACGGTGGCGCCCGTGGGGCCATCGGTCGGCACGACCGCCTTGCGCAGCAGGCCATTGGTCGCCCATTCGCTGAAGTTGCCGGTGTCGAAGCTGCCGTTGCGCACCGTCTCTACGACGGTGTAAGTGTCGTCGCCAGTGAACGCCTGCCGATTGCCGGCGTAATCCCGGGCGCGCACCCGGAAAAAGTAGGTATGCCCGCGCTGGCCATTGAAGACTGCGCCGGACAGAGTGGTACCGGTCAGCCAGGGTTGCCAGGCCGCGTTCCAACCATCACGCACCTGGACGTCGAAGTCGGCCAGGCCAGCCCCTGCGCCCGGATCGTAGCCGTACCACGCGACGTCGAATGATGGGCCGGCCTGGTAGCGGCTGAGCGTCCCCATGCGCACGACGGGTGGCTGCTGGTCGATGGCGACCGGGTAAACCTGTTCAGCCTCGATGTTGCCGGCTTTGTCGATGCTGGCGATGCGGACAGTGTGGGGCCCGTCAACGGTCAAAGTCAGCGCGGTCCCCCGGGTCCAGCCCCCGCCGTCCAGTTGCCAGCGCGTTTCCGCGACGCCGGACGCCGTGTCGGTCGCGGACATGGCGAACGAGACGGGACCCAGATACCAGCCGTTTTGCCCCAGGTCGCCCGTCACGGTGACTGTCGTGCTCGGCGAAACGCCATCGTACCACAGAGCTTCGGGGAGCGCAACGGCGGTCGTGTGGTCGCTGTTGCCCGCGCCGTCGCGCAGCCACACATAGACCGTGTGTTTGCCTTCACCGGGCACTTGCAGCCCTTGCAGCACCTCGTTGGCCGCGTAGAACAGGCCGTCGGTGGGGCCCGCCGGGGGGGCGCCGAAGCGCACGTACGCGCCAGCGATCCCCGACTGGTCCAACGGTTCCTGCCAGAGCAAGCGGAAGCTGTTGTAGTGCTGCCAACCGGCCGGCTCGGCGCGCAGATCGATTGGCGCGGCAGGCGGGTCCGGGTCGATACGCAATGTGACCTGATGGGTGGTCTCCACATTGCCGGCCGCGTCTTCGCTGGCGAATTCCAACACGTATTTGCCCGGTTCGTTCACGCTGAACGACGTGCCGGTAATCCAATCGCCTTCGTCGATCCGGTAGCGCGTGGCCACCACGCCGGAGTGGGCATCCAGCGTATCCAGGGTCAGGGTGATCGGGGAGCGGTGCCAGCCCGCGGTCCCGGCCAGGCCCTGGGTGCGGAGGGTGGTTGTCGGCGGGGTGGCGTCGTAGCGCAGCAGCGGCGCGAGCGCGCGATTGCGCTGGTCGGCGTTGCCGGCGGCGTCGCGCAGCCACAGGTATAAACGGTGGGTGCCCTCGGTGGGCACGGTCAGGTTGTCGAGTCGGTTGGTGAGGGACGAGAAGACGCCGTCCTCGGACGAGGTGGGTTCCTGATCCAGTCGATAGTAAACGCCGGCGATGCCGCTGAGGTCGGTGGGGTTGGCCCACTGCACGTTGAAGCGGTTGATGCGGCTCCAGCCGTCCGGGTTGGTCTGGATGGCGGTGGCCGCGCCCGGCGCGGCCGTGTCCAGCCTGACCTGGACGGGGAAGCCGGTCTCCCGGTTGCCGGCGACGTCCACCGAGTAGAACGCCAGGGTGTAGGCGCCGTCCGCCGTCAGTTGGAACTGTGCGCCGGTCTGCCAGGGTCCGTCGTTGATGCGATAGAAGGTGTCCTTGACGCCCGACCCGCTGTCGGTGGGGATGAGGCGGATGGTCAGCGACGAGGTGTACCAGCCGTTTTGACCCTGGCTGCCATCGATCAGATACGCGGTGGCCGGGGGTGAGGCATCCATCTTCAGCTCGGCCGTGCGAGTCGCGGCACGATTGCCCGCGGCGTCCTGCCCATAGTAGTCGATCTGGTGGGCGCCGTCGGCTGTGATCTGGATCTGGGCGCCCGTCTGCCAGGCGCCCGCGTTGAGGCGATAGTAGCCGGTTGGGCTCCCAGAGAGCGCATCGGTCACGTTCAGGGCCAGGGTGACCGGCGCGGTATACCAGCCGCTGGCCTGTGGTGGGCGCTGGGGCGTCAGCACGACGGTCGGCGCGGTGAGATCCAGGGCCACGCTCGCCGTGCGCAAGCTCTCGATGTTGCCAGCCACGTCAGTGGCGAAGTAGTCGATGGGGTGCTGGCCTTCGGCGACCACCTGGATCGACGGCGCGGTGCTCCATCCGACGCCGTCGATCCGGTTGTAGATGGCCTGGACGCCGGACCCGTCCGTCCCATCGACCGCGCTGAACAGTGCGGTCACGGTCGTGCTGTACCAGCCGCCGGCCGGATACGGCGGGTTCAGGGCGATGGCGCTGACGGGTGGCGTGCTATCGTACCAGAAGACCTGCGGGTCGACGTTGCGGCTGTTGTGGTCCACGTTGCCGGCCGCGTCCACCAACCAGATATAGAGATCGTGCTTGCCGTCAGCGGGCGCCTGGATATTCTGGATCGACGTGGTGGCGTTGACGAAGATGCCGTCGGTCGGGGATTGCCCCGGCTGGTTGAGGCGGTAGTATGCGCCCACGATGCCGGACAGGTCCGGCGGGTTGTTCCACGTCTCGGAGAAGCTGTTGATGCTGGTCCACGTACGCGCCGGGTTGCCTTGCAGCCCCGCAGGGGGCGATGGCGGCGTGCGGTCCAGGTAGAGGGTGGCCGTGGCTGCGGCCGCATGGTTGGCCCGGCCGAATTCGTCCTGGAGCCAGACGTAGATCGGGTGCGCGCCATCGACGGCGGGCGCGATGCCCGTGATGCTGCCGGTTGCGCTGGCGAAGACGCCGTCATCGGCCGCCGCGGGCGGTTGGTCGAGCTTGTACCACGCGCCGGTGATGGCGCTCACGTCGGCCGGGTTGGTCCAGGTAACGGTGAAGTCCGCGGAGTTGGTCCATGTCGCAGGCGTAGCCTGGAGGTTCTGGGGCGCGCCGGGCGGCGTGCTATCGGCCCGAATCACCTGGTCAGGGCTGGTTTCGAGCGTCCCACCCTCCTCCTGGATGCGAAAACGGATCAGGTTGGCGGTGGCGGAATCGGGCAGGGTCAGCCCGGTCACGGTGATGGTCTGGGTTGTGCTGACTGCGCCGCTCACGGTCAGCCCTGTGGTGGACCAGGCAGACCAGGTGTGCCCGGTGTCGGTGCTGGTGGCGTAGGCCGCGGTGGCGGGCAGCAGGCCGCCTGGGGCGCTCGCGGTGATGCTGCTGGTCGCCGGCATGGCCGTGACCCAGCCCGTTGGCGTGAAGTCGCTCCAGGTGATGGCCTGCGGCGCCAGCACATGCTCGGCGTTGTTGTGCGCGGCATGGGCAGCCTGCCCAGATAGCGGTGTGGTCAGCAGCAGGATGATGACCAGCACCCAGCCGATCGCCTGTCCTGAGCCCCGTCGAAGGGCCACGGCGAATGAAAACATCCCTAACCGCTCGGGCCGCCGTTCGACGAGCTCGGAAGAGCCGCTCACGATGTAGTCTCCTGACCGTGCCCGCTGTGGCATGGAGCGAGGTGGCTCGGTCGCAGACCGGCCACAGCAAGGGATTCGTTGTTTTCCCCATTCACTGTGCATTTTCAGGGCAGATCGGCCTGGCCGGCCGTGCGCGACGCGCAAGGGGGCGTAAGCGTGTATGGTAAAACGGTCCCCGTCAGGCATGACGCCGTCAGACATGACGCAACCTCATAGCGCGACATTAATGCAGGGGGACGCAATACCCGCCGTGCGGAACCTGGCCCCCCTGCGATGAATTGGATACGTAATGAGGCCTCATATAATGAGGCTCATAAGCGATTTTTCGCCAACGGCTGAAAAATTGCGTATGAGGCTGGCCTATACCCCCGCCTCGAATCTGTAGCCGATCCCGCGCGCCGTCAACAGATGGCGAGGGTCGTCTGGATTCGGTTCGAGTTTGGTTCGCAGCCGGCGGATGTAGACAGCGACCTGGTTCGAGTAGCCCTCGTAGTCATATCCCCACACCGTGCTGAGCAGTTGCTCGTGGGTCAACACGCGGCCGTTGTTGCGCGCCAGGTAGTGGAGCAGGCGGAATTCGATGGGTGTGAGCTCCACCGCGCGACCGGAGGGCAGGGTGACGGTGTTGTTCACCGGGTCCAGGCGAAATCCCTCGACGGTCATCTGATTTTGCGGTTCTCCGAAGGTGAACGCTTCGGCGCGACGCAACACCGCACGCACCCGTGCCAACAGCTCCGATGGCTCGAACGGTTTGGCCAGATAGTCGTCGGCGCCCAGATCCAGGCCGTATACCCGGTCACTGGTTTCCCCCTTAGCGGAGAGGATCAGGATGGGCAGGTTGGTCGTGCGGCGCAGGCGCCGCGTGACCTCCCAACCGTCCATCCCCGGCATCATCACGTCCAGGATCAGCAGATCGGGCGTCTTCTCGTCGATCATGCGCAGCGCGTCCTGGCCGTTGTCGGCGGTGAACACCGTATAACCTTCTTCGCGCAACAGGAAGGCCGTCATCTTCAGGCTGGGACGATCATCGTCAACGATCAAAACCCGCATGGCGCCCATCTTCTCCTCACCCGCAGGCGCGTGTGCGCCCGGCGGGCTCTGTTTTGTTGGGTAATTATACCATTGGCCCGAAGTGGGGGCAAACATCTTGCGGGGTTCCGGCAAGCGCGCGGAAAAACTACAGAACATGTCGCACGATCCTCACTGCGTGTAAACTGTGTCGTCACTCTGTGGCCCGCCACAACGTGACGCGCCAGGATATGCCACAATGGTAGGGCGCGCAGATGAACGGATCATGAACGAGATCGCGACCGCGCTTGACAGTCTATTCACATGGTGAGCAAGGAAACCCGGTTTCTGCTATTGTTCGTATACCCATGCCTCGAACAACGCGCCAGCGCGCGCTTGACACAAATGTCTCGCAGTAGTAAAATGACAAACGTAGATGATCGGGAGTAGGAGTACATCATGAAAAGCACACGTTTCTCTCCCCCCAGATGTAAGGGTGTTGAAAGCAATAAAATCTCCCAGGCTGCTTGGGCCCAAATAAACGGTGCAATCGAGAAACCCACCCAGGTGTCGTTCCGAGGCCGACTTTGGGCCAGTGATCTGCCCGAATGAGTCCATATCTACCCGAAACTGGCAGCCATCAAGCACACTTTCCTAACGGTAAGCTGCCGGGGCGGGAGATTTATTTCTTTGCGACACCCTAAGCGAACACCAGCGATGACTA
>MNXL01000202.1:6473-25175 GCA_001871755.1 Anaerolineae bacterium CG2_30_64_16 | reverse complement strand
CCCAGGCTGCGGCGATGGCCTTGTTCCAGTCCACGGCGTGCACCAACGCCTTGCGGACGTTGGGATCGTCCATGGGCGGGATCTGGATCCGGAAGTAGTAGAAGAAGTTGGTCGCGTAGGGGATCAGGGTGAAGGTCTTGGGATCGGTGGCGCGGATCTTCTCGCGGATGTTGCTCAGCAGGAAGGCGATGTCCATCTCGTTGTTCTGCCACTGGATGTAGGAGATGTTCTCATCTGCCGACTCGGAGGGCAGAATGCGCTTGATGATCGGCTTCTTGTCGCCCCACCACTTCGGGTTCTGCACGATCTCGTACTGCTTCTTGTCGATGTCCCAGGTCTTGATCATGTAGGGCCCGTTGAAGCGGGTCTCGGCATTGGCATTGAAGACCATGTTCTCGCCCGACTTGATGGTGAACTTCTTGACGTCATCCATCTTGACGAAGCCGCTGTCGAAAAGCGCCAGGCGATGCGGGAAGATGGGGTCGGGCGCTGTGAGCTGGAACTCAAGGGTCTTGTCGTCCTTCACCACTACCCCGGTCAACTCCGTGCCTTTCCCGTCAATGACCTCCTGGACGCCCTTCACGATACTGAAGCCGGTGAAAGCGCCGAAGTAGCAGCCCACGCAGGCTTTGGGGTCTGCTGCGTAGGTCCAGTAGTCCTTGGCTTCCTGCGCCGTGACCGGGGAACCATCGGACCAGACAGCCTTGGGGTTGATCTTCACCGTGTAGACCGTCATGTCGGCATTCGCCTCGTAGCCGGTGGCGAGCCAGGGCATAATGTTGTTCTTGTTATCATGCACGAACAGGGGCATGAACAGGTAGGCGATGATGAACCGGCCGAAGCCGCCTTCCGAGGCCGGATCCATGCGGCCGAAGCCGCGAGTGACGAAGTGCAATGTCTGGTCGGCGGCCATGTCGCTGCCGGCGGCTGTCGGTGCTGGGGTCGCGGTGACAACGACCGACTTCTCGACGACCTGCGTCTGGATGACCGGCTTCTCGACCACCTGGGTCACGACCTTCTCGACCTGCTTTTCGACAGGCTTCTCGACGATTTTCTCCACCACCTGGGGGGTGGGCGCCGCACATGCGCTGGCGATGATGCCGAGGATCACGACCAGGGTCAAGGCAACCGCGATGGGCTTGCGGTGAACAGCGCTGAACATGGGAATACCTCCTTTATAGACTCTGATTGACATGGTTGCAGGACGATAGACAACGGTGAAGAACGCGTGTGAGATCTTTTGCTTCACCTCCTTTCGCGCCAGGCGCGCAAGGGTTTGTGTCGGGCCGGAGCATCTGGCGAACGGATGCTGGGAGGGTCGTTCGTCAAGAGCCCAGGCCTGGCCAGGCGGCCAGATCGGTCGGCAATGTGCGGTCGGGCTGGCGATTCCATGCGCCAGCCCACCGGCCTGATTCTGCTCGTCGTCAACACGCCCGGATCGGGCCGCAGTTCCGAAGGCGTTCAGAAAAGATCGGATAATGATCACAAGAGAAAGTACAAACGTGCAACGTGTCTGTGATCCGGCCTTCGATCACACACAGTTAGTATACACGGGTTTCTTGAGTTTGTCAACCCGGCAAAAGCGCGCCGGGGCATTTCATTTCTGGGACGATCGCTAGACTTCTCCCCCAACCCCTCTCCTGCGAGGCGAGGGGAGCGGCCGTACATCCCCTCCCTGTGGCGGGGAGATCGCCGGGCAAGGTCGAACCCCATCCGCACTGATCGGTTACGAATCCTCTTGACGCCCTGCTATGAACGTATATAATAGCACTGCGTTCGTTTGGAACCCGACCGTCCCCATTTCTGCATGTGAAAGGAACTCATCATGAAGCTGATCAATCATGGCCTGGTCTTCGACGCGGCCGCCGCGCCACGCTACAGGGCGTTCTGTAGCTTCACCGACTGCTGCATCCTCTTCGACGGCCGCATCTTGGTCACGTTCCGAGCAGGCAGTTCGAAGGACTCCGCAGATGAGAACATCATAATCCGATCCAGCACCGATGAAGGAAAGACGTGGCGCACGGCCTTCGAAGGGTTGAATCTGGTCGTGGACGGTGTGGCCGGCGCCTGGCGCAGTGGGGCCCTGTGCGAGATTGCGCCCGGCCGGCTGATCGGTTCATTCAACTGGTTCGACCGCTCGGTTCCCGGCCTGCCGCTCTCGAACCCCGACACGCAAGGCACCCTGCCTTCACGCATTTTTCTGATGGAGTCGAACGATGGGGGAGTGAACTGGCACGACCGGCGCGAAGTAGATACCCGGCCTCACGAGGGTGTGGCAGCGACCGGCGCTGTCCTGCGGCTGGCGAGCGGCGCCCTGGCAGTGCCCTACGAGGCGTGGAAGTCGTATTACGATGCCCGGCCGGGTGAGCACCATGCCGTCCTGCGGATATCTCACGACGGCGGGCGTACCTTCGATCCGGCCGCCATCGTGGCCCATGATCCCCCCAGCAACCTGCTCTATTGGGATGAGCGAGTAGCGGTCAACCCCGAGACCGGCGCGCTGATGGGGTTGTTCTGGACGCACGATCGCCACAGCCGGCAAGATCGCAATATCCACATCGCCTGGGGCTCGCCGGACGGGGTGACCTGGACGTCACCCGTGGACACCGGCTTCGGCGGGCAGATCGCCTGCCCGCTGCCACTGCCGGGCGGCCGCCTGCTCATGGCCTATGTCCACCGTCACTATCCTCCCAGCCTGCGCGCCGTGCTCAGCGACGACCACGGCAAGACCTGGGACGCCGCAGGCGAGCTTTGCTTTTACGAGAGCGGGGCGGGTCGCGAGTCGGGAATGGACGCGAAGCGTGATTTCGGCGATTACTGGGCGGACATGAACGTCTGGTCGTTCGGACACCCCATCGCGCGCCGGCTGCCGGATGGCGACGTGTTCGTGGCCTTCTACGGCGGCGACGCGCACGCTATGGGGATCCACTGGGTGCGCATCGCTCTGTGAACCGAGGCAGGATGTTTGCGATCAGGGCAATCGGCTGGGTTCGCATCGCTGTGAATCAAGGCGGGATGTTTGCGATCAGAGCATCGGCGCTGCTGCGCCTGCGGCCGGGCCTGGCCGACGTGAACGCCCGGAACGCCTGGTATCTGTCTGCTGAGGCGTTCTGGTCGGCGGTCGTCCAGGCCGCGGCAGCCTTCAACGCGGCATATGCGGTGCGCCTTGGCGCGGCGAATGCCGATATGGGCTTGCTCAGTTCCATCCCCGCGCTGTTAGCAGTCATCGTCTCGGTCCCTGCGGGCAGTTTCCTGCAGGGGCGCGGCCGGCCGAAGAACTGGCTGGTGGGCAGCCTGGCCATCCACCGGCTCTGCTATCTGCTCGTGGCCGCGATTCCCTGGCTCCTCCCGCGCGATGCCCCCCGCGGGCTGGCGGCCATCCTGGTGCTGGTGGCGATGAGCGGATTGGCCTACTTCTACCAGGTCGGCTTCCTTGCCATGTTGGCCGAAGTGCTGCCCTCGGAGCGGCGGGCGACCACTCTCGCGGCCCGCAGCATCATTAGCTCCGTGACGCTCAGTGCCTGCGTGTTCCTATTTGGCCGCCTGCTCAGTGCGGCGGAGTTTCCATCGAACTACCAGGCTATGTACGCGATCGGCAGCCTGGCCTCTTTGCTGGGCGTGTATTTCCTGTCGCGCATCCTGGTTTCGCCTGCCCTCCCGTCGTCCCAATCGGAGCCGGAGGATCTGCCGGGACATCCGGGCGTGAATTCGGCGCGCCGTCTTCCTTGGGCGGCCCGCTGGCAGGACCTGCGACGGGCCGTGCAGGCACAGCCGGACTTCTTCCGCCTGGCGCGCAATCACATCCTCTACGGCATCGGGCTGTGGGCTGCTGGCCCGCTCTATGTGCTCTATTTTGTGCGCGCATTGAGCGCCGACGACGCCTGGCTGGGGCTGCAGGGTGCCGTCATGAACCTGGCGGCCGTGGCCGGTTTCGCCATCTGGCGTTGGATCATGGCGCGCTGGGGCGAATCGCGCACGCTCAAGCACACGATGATCACGCAGGGCGTCTACCCGCTTCTGACGGGGCTATCGACATCGCTGGCGCCGCTCCTGCCCGTCGTGGGTGTTTACGGGTTCTTCAGTGCGGGTGTGACCCTGAGTTACACGAACACCCTGCTGCGGGTCGTGCCCGCGGCGCGGCGTCCAGGATATCTCGGGCTGTACACCACGATCACGAGTGTCTTCGCCTTCGCTTGTCCCTGGTTTGGCGTGGCGCTCGCCGACCGGATCGGGCTGGGGCCGGCTCTGGTCGTGTGTGGCCTTCTCTCCATCCTTGGGTCTGTGTCGTTCTGGGTGTGGCCGGTCGGAGATGGTCGAACGGGTCGGCGCCGAGCACAGGAGCAGCACACGTCGGACCACCTTTCGTAACCGGAAGGCCGGCGCACCGATTCTGCGTTGTCGGTCGTGAACAGCCGTTGACGTACTGTGGTTCCAACTACGTTCTCCCTAAAGTAAGATTTAGCGTGAGTCAATTCGCCCCTTTGACAGAGCTTCCGAATTGTGCTATGATCAGGATGCCTCGTGTGAATACTTGCTGTTCGCAATCGAAAGCTGCCTCCGCACAAAAATGATCGCTATCATCCGCGAGCAGCCCAGAAGGAATTGACCTATGACAGGGAAAACGATCCGCCTGAGTAAGCTTTTCCCCGACGGGAACCGGGCCGTGGTGGTGGCGATTGACCACGGACAGACCTTCGGCCCCATGGAAGGATTGGTGGATTACACGGCTGCGGCCAGACGCCTGAAGGCCGCCGATGCCGTGCTCCTGGCTCCGCAGATGATCCGCTTTACGGATGACCTGTTCACCGGTCGGGGCAGTCCCGCCATGATTGTGCGACTCAACTGGAACTCGATCCACTGTGAACCCTGGCATTATAAGGAAGCGCAGACCATCAAGGCCTATTCGGCCGCTGCGGCTGCTCGCGCGGGCGCTGACGTGTTGTTGGCCAGCCTGGTGCTGAAGACCGCGAGCGAGGCGCACGACGCCGAGAACGTACGCCTCTTCGCCGCCCTGGCCGAGGAGGCCGCCGACCTCGGTATGCCGATCATCGGCGAGGTGTTCCCGGCCGGCGATCTCCGCAGTCAAACCGAGGAATTCCACGACTACGTCAAGAAGGTCTGCCGCATTGTCTGTGAGCTCGGCGCCGACGCCATCAAGACCTTCTACACCGGCGATCGTTTCGCCGAGGTGGTCGAGGGCACGCCGATTCCGGTATTTGCGCTCGGCGCCGAGAAACTGCCCAGGCAGATCGATGCGCTGAACCTCGCCGCGAAGTCGGTCGCCGCGGGCGCCAAGGGGGTCGTCTACGGCCGAAACGTCCTGCAAGCCAGCCGCCCGGCCGATTTCCTGGCCGCCTTGAAGGACGTAGTGCGCGGCCGCGCGACGCCTGAGGAAGCGGCCGCTACCTACAGGCTGAAGTAGGCAAGGTCATCATGCTTTTCCCAGTCCACGAGAGCGACCGCCGCTTCTATACCGAGCGGCTGGCGGACTTCCTCCCGCACAAGATCATTGATTTCCACACCCATGTGTGGCTGAAGGCGTTCAGGCTGCCCGGATCGCACATCACCCGCGGCCCCACCTGGCCCAGCCGCGTTGCCGACGAAAACTCCGTGGACGATCTGCTGGAGACCTACCGCCTGATCTTGCCCGGCCGCGAGGTCACTCCCATGCTCCTCGGCTGGCCCGAGCGCGATGTGGACCAGGAGCAGGCCAACGGCTACATCAGCGACGCGATCCGGGAGCGGGGGTTGCCCGGCCTGATCGTCACGTTGCCGGAATGGACGGCTAACGAGTTGGCCCGTCGCGTCACGGCCGGCGGCTTCCTGGGCCTCAAGCCATATCTGAACCTGGCGCCGGTCTACATCCCGTCCGCCGAGATCACGATCTACGACTTCCTGCCGCATCAACACCTGAAGGTCGCCAATGCGCACGGCTGGATCGTGCTCTTGCACATCCCCCGGCCTGCCCGGCTGCGCGATCCCCTGAATCTGGCGCACATGCGAGAGATCGAACGGCGCTATCCCAACATCAAGCTCGTCATCGCTCACATCGGCCGCGCCTATTGCCCCGAAGACATCGGCGATGCCTTCGACGTGCTGGCCGACACGGAGCGCATGTGTTTCGACTTCAGCGCCAACACCAACGGCTATGTGATGGAACGGTTGTTGTGCGCGGTCGGCCCCAGGCGCATCCTGTTCGGCAGCGACCTGCCGGTGGTGCGGATGCGCATGCGCCGCATCTGTGAGAATGGCTTCTACGTCAACCTGGTGCCGGCGGGGCTTTACGGCGACGTGTCCGACGACCCGCACATGCGCGAGGTGAGCCAGGCTGATGGGGAACAGCTCTCCTTCTTCCTGTACGAAGAGCTCTTTGCCTTCCGCCAGGCCGCCGAAGCCGCGGGGCTAACCCCGGCAGATGTGGAGGACGTGCTGTATGGGAACGCGGCCCGATTGTTGTCCGCCGCCGCGGGATCGCCTCATGCTCCTGGGGCTTGACGTCGGCACAACTGCGACAAAGGCGCTCCTCTTCGACCTGGAGGGCAACGTCCGGGCGTCTGCCGCCACGCCCTATGGCCTGCTCACGCCGCAAGCGGGCTGGGGCCAGCCCAGTTGGGTGGAGCAGGATCCCGAGGAGTTGTGGCGCGCCGTGACCTCCGTCCTGCGATCGGTGGCGACCCAACTCCGGCCCGGTGAATCGTTGCTGGCGCTGGCTCAATCCTCGCAGGGGGGGACGACCATCCCCGTGGATGTCAACGGCCAGCCGACTTACAACGCGATCAGTTGGATGGATGGCCGCGCGCAGGGGGAGTGTGAGGAACTTCGCACCCAGCATGGCGGTGCGGCCTTCGCGGCCAAGACCGGCTGGCCGCTGATGGCCGGTCTGCCGTTACAGCACATCCGTTGGCTCAAACGCCAGCGACCCCATCTCTTCACTCGCACGCGGCATTTCCTTTTCGTCAACGACTTCATCGGCAATCGGCTGACCGGCGAACTGTGCATGAATCCCTCGGATGCCAGCATCACCCAACTGCTGAACATCGAGATCGGTGACTGGGATGATTGGTTGCTGGGGTTGGCAGGCATTCGGCGCGATCAACTCTCCCCGATCCGTCCCTCCGGGAGCATCGTGGGGAAGATCACGGCCGAGGCCAGCGCGGCAACCGGGCTGCCGGCAGGTCTGCCGGTGATCAACGGCGCACACGACCAATACTCTGCGGCCGTCGGGATGGGGGTGACACGGCCTGGGGCGGTGCTGCTCTCGTGCGGCACGGCCTGGGTGCTGCTGGCCGTCCCCGAAAGCCTGGAAGTCGGGCGGCGCAGCGGGATGGCGCTGAGCTGTCATGCCGTGCCCGGCCGCTGGGGCGCGATCCGCAGCCTGGGGGCCGTCGGCACGTCGCTGGAGTGGCTGGCGGATCACGTCTGGGCGGGACGGCAGGGTGGCGAGCCTCGCTCGGCGTTGTACGAAGCGATCAACGCCGCCGCAGCCCGTTCCCAGCCCGGCGCGGCCGGCGTGCTCTTCTGCCCGCTGGCCGGCGGGCATGCTGGTTCCTATGGCCTGGCGCAAGGAGGTTTCCTCGGGCTGACCCTGACTCATGGCCGGGATGACTTGAGCCGGGCCGTGATGGAGGGTGTGGCCTGCGAACTGCGCTGGGCGCTGGACGAGATTCGGGCTGCCGGCGTGGCCGTCCACAAGCTGACGATGGTCGGCGGCGCGGCTCGCAGCCCGATCTGGCCCCAGATCGTCGCCGACGTGACCGGGACTCCTGTGATCGTTCCGACCGTCTCCGAGGCTGCCAGTTGGGGCGCAGCCGTTCTGGCGGGGATCGGGGCGGGGGTGTTCGAGCGGGTCGAGTCAGCTGGCCGCACCATCATGGGGCGATCACGACGCATGGAGCCGGGCAACCGAGAGGTCTATGCCGCGCTCTTCGAGCGCTACCGGGCACTCTGGCCACTCCTCAGCGGGCAACCCGAAATAGCGGGCAATTAGCGGTGTCTCATCCGAGCTCATCACGGAGGCAATGATGTTCAAAGGTCTCAAATTCAAGATGGCCTCCTGGATTCCATTCCAGGACCAGGCCGCGTGCGAGCGAGCGCGGGCGTTCACCCACGCCGATTTCGCCAACTACCGGCACCCGAACCTGAAGGTCACGATCCTGAAGGATGAGGAATTCGCGTTTCACCTGGTGATGACGATGTTCGGTCGCATCAAACAGGCGGCCGACGAAGGGCGGCGGCACGTCATCATCCTGCCGAATCCCGAGCCGCTCTACTCAGCAGTGGCGCTCTTGTGCAACAAGTTCCGTGTCAATCTGCGCAACCTGTACACGTTCAATATGGACGAATGCGCAGACCAGGATGGCAACATCGCGCCGGAGACGTGGGAGAACAGCTTCCTGTTCAACGTGAAGCAGAACTTCTATGCCAAGCTGGATCCCGAGCTGCGGCCGCCGGAGAGCCAGATCCAGGGCCCGACGAACGAGAACTTCGTGCACTACGGTAAGATGATCGAAGACCTGGGCGGGGCCGACGTGTGCTATGGCGGCATCGGCTGGTCGGGCCACGTGGCCTACATCGAGCCGGGCTCGGACGCGTTTCCGCCCATGCCGATGGACGAGTGGGTGAAGATCGGGCCGCGCGTCGTCACGCTCACGCCGTTCACGATCCTGCAAAACTGCCTGCTGGACGATACCGGGATCAGCGGCGATTGGTCGTGCATGCCGCCCAAGGGCGCGACCATCGGCCCGAAGGAATACCTTGGCGCCCGCATGCGCAGCTCGTGGAACGGCTTCATGTGCGGCAACTCACAGGTATCCTGGCAGCGCTTCACGATCCGCCTGGCCGTCACCGCGCAACCCACGCCGCTCGTGCCATCAACCATGTTGCAGATGGCCCCCAGCGAGCTCTTCTTAACCGAAAGCCTGGCCGCCAATATCCGGCCGACGACAGTGACCGATCTCGCGTACCACACGAAAGTGCCGTTGCTGGCGTGAAGAGGACAAGCATGCCAACGATCCAAGATCTGTTCAACCTGGAAGGCCGCGTGGCGGTCGTTGCCGGCGGCGCGGGGCTGCTCGGTTTCCAGATGTCCACCGCCCTGGCTGAGGCCGGCGCGCATCTGGTCATCGCCTCGCGTAAGCTGGAGAACTGCCAGGCGAAGGCCGCGGAGCTCAGCTTGAAGTATCGCGAAGCGATTGCTTTGGAGCTGGACGCCGACGACTACGCCTCGGTGACTGCGATGGCCGATGCGGTCGCGGCGAAGTTCGGACGCATTGACATCCTGGTGAACTCGATCGCAGGCGGGACTAACCACCCGCCGGAGGATTTTCCGCCAGAGGAATGGAATCGCAGTATCCACGCCAACCTGAACGCTGTCTTCTACCTGTGCCAGGTCGTCGGCCGGCAGATGCTGAAGCAACGTCGGGGCAGCATCATCAACATCGCCTCGATGTACGGCATCGTGGTACCGTACAAGCACATCTATGATGGCGCCGAGTTTCCGCGCAACCCGATTGCCTATGGCGTGGCCAAGGCTGGCCTGCTTCAGATGACAAAATACCTGGCGACCGCCTGGGCCGACCGAGGCGTACGAGTAAACGCCATCAGCCCCGGCGGGTTCTGGCAGCCCGGCAAGCAGCCGAATTTCGAGCGCAATTACGTCAAGATGGCGCCGAACGGTCGCTCCGGCAATGACTGGGACCTGAAGGGCGCAATCGTCTACTTGGCCAGCGACGCCTCGTCGCATGTCATCGGCGAGAACATCAGCGTGGACGGCGGCTGGACGTTGTGGTAAGGTATCCTTTCAATAATCCGGGGTAGGGGCACGGCCTTGCGCCTGCCCACCGGGGCGACCGCGAGGGTGCGCCCCTCCAGATTGAGAGGATACGTGGTAAGGACAAACCGTGACAGGAACATTCCGGGCGGGATTGAAAGGGGTTTCGCAATGAACTACCGCTTCCTGGGCCGCACCGGTTTCCGTGTTTCCGAAATCTCCTTTGGCACTGTTGAGCTGGGGCTTGACTACGGGGTGCCCGTGGCCGGGGAACACCTCCGCCCGCCGACCGAGGAGGCCAGCCGGCTTCTCAACCGTGCGCTGGACCTCGGCGTCAACTTCATTGACACGGCGCGCGTGTATGGCGCCAGCGAGGAGATCATCGGCCAGGCGCTGAGGACGCGGCGGGATGAGTACGTCCTTTGCACCAAGGTCGCTGCGCCCCCGGCTGGCAAGTCGGTCGCTGAACACGTCCGCAGCTCCATCGCCGAGAGCCTTTGCCTATTGCAGACCGATCACGTGGATGTGCTCAAGATTCACAGTGCTTCGGTGGAAGACATCCGTCGCGGGGAGATGATCGCCGCGATGCTGAAGGCGCAGCAAGCCGGGCACGTCCGTTTCGTCGGCGCCAGTACCTACGGCGAAGAAGCGCCCATATTGGCGTTGGAGGACGGGCGGTACGACTGCCTGCAGATCGCCTACAGCGCCATTGACCGGCGCCCGGAGCAGAGGATCCTCCCGCTGGCGCAGCAGAGAGGCGTTGGGATCATCGTGCGCTCGGTGCTGTTGCGCGGAGTGCTCACCCATCGCCACACCCTCCTGCCGCCGCAGCTCGCGGAACTCAAGGCCGCCATCGTCGGGCTGAACGGGCTGGTGGGCGGCGAGACGGAGAGCCTCCCGGAGCTGGCGTATCGCTACGTTCTGGCGCATCCCGCGGTGTCCACGGCGCTGGTGGGCACGGCGCGCAGCGGTGAACTGGACGCCGCGGTGGATTTCGGCAGCCGGCTGCCCCTTTCAGCCGAACTGATTTCCCATATCCGCAGGATTGTTGTGCGCGACGAGGATCAGCTTCACCCCGGCAAGTGGCCTTCGGACATCGAAGACTGGCGACCTGCGGATCGGAAAGCGGGCGATGCAGGCGCGTGCTGAGTCGGACGAAGCGTCCTCGGCAGGAGCGGCTCTGCGACAGGCTCAAGACGCGTCACCATCAGGAGGCAGATGTGTCGGCGAAACGGTTTCGGCCTGAGGAACTGCTCGGCAAGGTCATTGACGCACATTCGCACGCCGGCATCCATTGGAAGACGGCGGCCGATGTCGGCTTCCCATATTGCTCCAGCATTGAAGACTTGTATTACCGGCAGCGGGCGAACGGCGTGGACGTCTCAGTTGTCTTCCCGATCTATCCCGTGCTCTTTTACGACATCCAGATCTATCTCGAGTCTGGTAAGTTCGTACCCCATCCGCGGCCGATTTCGAGGCATCCCTACGAGCGCGAGAATCGCCTTTTGCTGGCCGACGTCTATGCTTTCTGCCCGGAGCGGAGCGATCATTTCCTGCCATTCGTCTGCGTGGATCCGGGCCGCATGGTGCAGGAACAGATCGCCACTCTGCGGGACCTGGAGCAGGAATTCCCCATCTACGGAGTGAAGATCAACCCAGTGGGTTGTCAGACGAAAGTGACCGAACTGCTGGGGCCGGGTGAGCTGTTCTTCGAGTTCTTCGCCGAGCGCAACTGGCCAGTGCTCTTTCACGTCGCGGTCAGCCAGGGCGAGCAGTTCTCCCAGGCGGCTGACACCTTTCGCGTGATCGAGGCGCATCCCGAGCTGCGCTATTGCCTGGCGCACTGCATCGGGCTGCACGAGGGGTTCCTCCGGCGGGCGAATGCGCTGCCGAACGTCTGGGTGGACACGGCAGCGCTCAAAATTCAGGTGGAACTGGCCCGCCAGTCCAGCCCGCTCATGTCGCTCCCGCCCGATCGCCTCGCTGCCGACCTGGCGGACCACGTAGCTGTGATGCGGACGCTCGTGGAACGGTTTCCCAAGACCATCGTGTGGGGTACCGACTCGCCGTTCCATTCTTACATTGACCGACGGCTGCAGGCGCCGGGGGTCTATACCGAGTTCCGGCTTAAGGGGACGTACGAACAGGAGGTAGCGGCGCTGCAGGGGCTCACGCCGGAACAGCAGCGACAGGTCCACCTGAACACGCTGGAGTTTCTGTTCGGCCGGGCGCTTGCATGAGGGATCCATCTATCCTCCAACAGGAGTCATCCATGAGAAAAAGCAAGGTTCTCGCCAAGCTGCGCACTGGGAAGTTCGCGCGCATCTGCGCCACGGGCCACTTCCTTCCGTTCTTTATCCGCTACGCAGCTCACTATCGGTTCGACGGCATCTGGCTCGATCTGGAGCACAGGACGATGGACGAGCGCGAGGTGCAGGCCTTCATCGCCGCGTGCCGGTACAGCGACATTGATTGTATGGTGCGACCCAAGACGATGCAACGCTCGGAGCTGTACCACTATCTGGAGGACGGGGCTGCGGGCTTCATGGTGCCGTTCGTTTCCACTGCCGAGATCGCGCGAGAGATCGTAAGCGCGACGAAGTTTCCGCCGCTGGGTAATCGCGGTGTGGACGGCGCGGGACTCGATGGCGACTACGGTATCGAGGTCTGGAAGTCGGACACAACGTATTTTGAGGATGCCAACCGGGAAACCTTCATCGTCGCGCAAATCGAGACACCCGAAGCTGTGCGTAATATCGAGGAGATCGCGGCGGTACCAGGCATTGACCTCCTGTTCGTCGGCCCAGCCGATCTCGGTCGGCGACTCGCGGTGGCAACCGGGCTCGATCAGATCAGCCTGGCGGAGGCCGTTCAGCGCGTGGCGGAGGCCGCGAAGCGTCACGGCAAGGCGTGGGGTAAAACAGCAGGCACGTTGCAAGACCTGGATGCCGCGCGAAAAATGGGCGCTCAGATGGTACCCTGGGGCGGTGACTTTGCGCTGATGAATGTGCTGCGTCAATGCAGCGAGGAGCTCGACACCCTGCTTGCAAAGTAACGACCCTTGCGTGGCGCCGCGTGGCCGCAACTGGTGGGGATAGTGGGGTTCTATGGACCGCTCACGGCGTCACCCCCCAATCGTACCAGAACACATCCGCCAAATAATCGTACACCTCATTGGAAGCCACCTTCAGCGCCATTTCTCGGTTGAGCTTGGCCGATACCTCGCCGCCGTTCAAGCTGCCGGCCACAGCCCAGCCTTGCCCGCCGATCCGCGCCAACACCATCTTGTTATGGATCCCCTGGCCGGTCGGGTTGCGCCGCCGGGCTTGCAGGTCCAGCCCTTCGGCCTGCGCCAATGCGTTGAGATATTCGACGGTGCGCAGATTGCTGCGCGGGCTGTTGAGATCTTGATTGTCGAAGTAGGCATCCAGCAACACGCGCACCGTGGCGCCGCGGCGCGCGGCGGCGATGTAGGCCTCCAGCCGCGGATTGGGGTCGTTTATGATGTTGCTGGCCTCAGCGCCCCAGTACAGGTTTTCATACAACTGCTCCACCAGGACGGTATCTCCCGCGGCGGCCTGCGCCACCAGACCCAGCAAGCTGTCCACATCGCGCAACGCCTGCTCCGGCGCGCTGATAAGCTGGAAGGTAAACGTGCCGGTCACCTGCAGCGGCTGCGCTTTTTGGATCGGATAGAAGATACCGCCGGAGGTGTAGGTTGGCGTGAAACCGGGCGGCGGCGCACCCAGGGCCGGATCGGCTGCATCCCAGGGCCACACATCGCGTTGGACACCGGGCGCGATGTCTGCATCCATATAGGTTTGCAAGCCTGCCACTACCGCGGTCGCGTCTGTGACCAGGTAAACCCCACGGCGGCCAAAGGTGCCGTCAGCCTGATTGTCATCCGGGAAGGCCTCCGGGTTGGGGTTTTCGCTCCCGATCAGCGCCAGGCGCTCATCCAGCAGCCAGAACTTGCCGTGTTGGTAAGAATAGCGTTTGTCCACGTCGGCCGCCGCGTTCGAGCGGAAATAGTAGACCTGGCCGCCGGCTTGTGCGATCTGTTGCACGATCCAACGCTGCTGATCACTGACGCCGCCGGGCGGCCCGCCTTCTAGCGCCAATTCAACCTGTACCCCCGCGCGCGCCTTGGCGGCGATCAATTCACCCAGACGGGCGTTGTCAAACGTGTATCCCTCGAAACGAATGCGCTGCTGCGTCGCTTCCAACAACGCGCGCAACGCCGCGTAGGAGTTATCGGGCGCGAGAAACACCTCGAGGTGGGCCGTTTCGCTGACCACCGCCGGCCGGAAGAAACGTTCGAGCGACCAGCCCGGACGCTGCGCCTTCCGGCCGTTGATAATATCTGCGAGGTCCTGCGCCCAGTCGGCCTGCGTATCGCTGTCGGCCA
This sequence comes from Anaerolineae bacterium CG2_30_64_16, assembly GCA_001871755.1. GTDB lineage: Bacteria > Chloroflexota > Anaerolineae > CG2-30-64-16 > CG2-30-64-16 > CG2-30-64-16. The sequence continues at coordinate 10,998 of MNXL01000202.1, read as the reverse complement.
CGGGCAGCCCCGTGGCCTGAGCCAGCTTACGGTAGAGGATCTGCCCTTCCGCGCCGAAATTGGTCGAAGACCGATAAGGATAGACGGCCGGGCCTTGCCAACCGGGCACATTCGTATCGCCATCCTCGTAAACCAGCGTATCCGAGTAGGCGGCTTGCGGCGATAACAGCGTCACCCGGCCGCCGGTGTTGGCAAATTGCAGCGCCGATCCGGTCAGATCGGGCACGGTGGGATCGCTGTTGCCGCTATATTCGCACGCCGGCTTAAATCCGAACGACACCGTAAAACTGACCGCCTTGCGCGCGCACCAAAGGCGCGCGTTGGCGGCCAGGTTAATGCCCGCCGGGAAGGCGGTGATGCGCCGGCCATCGCTGACCTGCCAACCCTCCAGCGTGACCGGCCACTCGAGGGGGTTGTAGAGTTGGAAAGCCTCGTCCGGCTCGTTGGCCAGATAGGTATCGTAGTACAGCGCGGACAACACCAGGGGCGGCGGGCCGCTGCGGTAGCTGCGGCTCACCAGTGGCAACCAGAGCTGCGGGGGAAGCGGTGGCTCCGCCTGAGGTGGGGGGGCCACCGTGACGCTGGCGCCGACAATGGCGGTCAGCAAGAATGCAAGCCAGGGATACATCCGCGCCTCCTCTGCCCAGGGCATATGTTGCGTGTTGCGTGAAATGAATTGTACCATCGTTGGGTCGGATGGGAAAACGCGTCATTGCTTGACGGGGGACCCAGGCGAGGGTAGAATTCAGTCGGCCAATATGCAATGGCAAGCAAGGAGACACAAATGGACACCACAATGAACTGGAGCCCGTGGATCCCGCCCTATGACCCGCGCCTGGGGGACGGCGCCACTGTGACCGAAGATGAACACGGCCGCATGATCGAGACCGCCGACTGCGGCACGCGGTGTCCCGGCTGCGGGATCTGCTGCGCGGGCTACCGCGATGTGGTCACTGCTGATTACGCGGGTGTAGAGGAGTACGAGGACAACCTCAAGCTCGAACGCGGCGGTCTGGTGAAGCAGGAAGGCGGCTCGTGGTATCGTTCAGCGACCTGCGGCGAGGCGTGCCCAGGCTACGGGCAATGCTGCCAGCCGTTCGATCTGCGCCAGCGGCCCGAAACTGTCGCCGACGCGCGCCGCGTCTTGCTGGAGGACGCGACCTCGCCCCGGTGGGCCATGCAGGAGGCGCTGCTGATCCTGGCCCACGATGGGACGGCCGAAGCCGTGGCGGCGTTAGAGGCGACCATGCCGGTCGCCCACGCCAGGCTGGTCGGTTTCGGTAAGTGCGCGTTGGACGAAGGACGCTATTTCGCCACCGTTCCCCGCAATGCCGAAGAGGAACACCAAATGATGAAACAAGAGGTGCGTCAGGCGTGGGAAGATCGCGCCATCGCCGCGCAGGGCAAGATTTGGGAAGACCTCGAACCCCAGTTGGCGCGCCAGACCTACGAGCTGGAGATCGCCCGTCGCCTGCTCAACAAAGCGCCCGACGAAACGGCGCGCCAGACCTGGCAGACTCAGGTGGATGTCCAGGAGATGCTGGTCGGCGTGACCGAGGGCGACCTGGCGGAGCAGCAGAAAGAGGTGGCGCTCTGCGAAGCGATGGTCGCGGAGATCGAGGCAGATCTGGCCGCGAGCGCTTGACACGAGCTACCGACAATCGGTTGTTGACAACCAGCGCAAATCGGCATGAAACCTCGATGTGGGTGGAGCAGCCGATGCTTGGACAGTATCACGTTTGCGATAGAATGCCCCTGTGTTTGGGCACCGGTTGCGACGCTGGCGCAGGTATGGGTACACCCGAGCCACCCCCATGTCGGAAAGGTGGCGTACACCTCGACAATGCGGTCCACCCATTCCGCCGTCAACACCTCTGGCGTGCTCTGGCTCAGCAAGTTGGCCCAATCCCCACGGTGCCCATAGCGCAGCCACAGACTGATGTGCGGCTGCGGCGGCGCCAACCACTCCGCCAACTGCACCTGTCTGACAAACGGCGTGCGGTCATCGCGCGTCCGCCGACTGCCGCGGGTGGCCCCGGGCGCGTCGAGCAGGCTCAAAAACAGCATGGGCAGGCGCCGACGGGGTAAAGTATTATGACACTATAGCTATCTGTTGCGGGTGACCACCGATGAAGGTCGAAATACTCTACTCGCCAGACTGTCCATGTTACCCGATTACGCTCCAGTTGGTCTACGCCGCTTCGGAAGAGACCGGGATAGAGGCGAACGTGGAGACGATCCGGGTGGAGTCGGAGGCCGATGCCAGGCGGTTGCGCTTTCTCGGCTCACCCACAGTTCGAGTGGATGGTGTTGATGTGCAGGCAGAGGTGGTCTTTGGCCGTCGCGACTACGGCCTGCGGTGTCGCTTGCACAGGCACAACTCCGGCGCTTTTGCCTATCCGCCCCCGGCGAGATCCGCACGACCCTGGAAGTCGCCTACCTGGCCGAACACGAGCTATTGAGGGCCTGCTGTTAGAGGGACAAGTCGCATGCCATTGCCCTGTTCAATGTAAGCCTTGCTACTTGACATTCCAGCAGGTGGAACGTGTATACTGACCGGTATGTGGTTCACCGGGAACGAAAACTGGCGCGTTAATCCAACGGCACCCGCGCCGCCCGGCCCGCTGAGAGGAAACGGCTTTCAAGAACCTGTTGCTCCGTGCGAGCCAGCCAAACCACCAGGCCGAGACCCACGGATGTGTTCTCTGGGACCGCGTGGACCGCTGGAAAGGCGCTTGCAGGAGCGTTCCAGGCGGTAGTCTCAGTCCCGTTCAAGCTTCACGCTGATGGCCGAGGACTGCCAGAGCCTGGCAGACCCGGGAAGTGCTGACAGCACAGAACCAAGACATCGGAGGTAATTGTGACAAAACTGGAAAAACTTGAACTGGACGTGCGGGGCATGACCTGCGCCAGTTGCGGGCAGCATGTGAGCCGCGCCCTGCAGAGTGTGCCGGGCGTGGTAGAAGCAGAGGTGCCTGGCTGGCAGTCGAGCCGGGCGACGGTGGTGGCGGCCCCGGAGGTGAGCGAGGCCGCGCTGGCCGAGGCGGTGGCCGCCGCCGGCTACCAGGCCCGCGTCGTGGCCCGGCGCAGCCTGGCGGATCAGCCTGTTGGTAACGGCGCCGGCCCCGCCGACTTCGACCTGCTGGTGATCGGCGCCGGCTCGGGCGGTTTTGCCGCCGCCATCAAGGGCGCTGAGTTGGGCGGTCGCGTGGGCCTGATCAACGACGGCACCCTGGGGGGCACCTGCGTCAACGTGGGCTGCGTGCCCAGCAAGGCGCTGATCCGGGCGGCCGAGGCCTGGCATAAGGCCGGACACCACCCCTTCCGGGGCGTGACCACCCGCCAGATCGCCCTGGACTGGGATGCTGTGCGCCGTCAGAAGGACGAGCTGATGGCCGACCTGCGCCAGGAGAAGTACGCCGACGTATTGGCCGCCTACCCGGAGATCACCTTTATCCCCGGTCGGGCCCGGTTCCAGCCGGATGGCAGCGTGTTGGTGGACGACCGGGTCATCCGGGCCCGCAAGTACGTTATCACCACCGGTGCCCGGCCACGCATGTTGCCCATTCCGGGCACTGAGGAAGCCGGCGTCCTCAACAGCACCACGTTGATGGACCTGCCTGAGCTGCCCCGCTCGCTGATCGTCCTGGGCGGCCGGGCGGTGGCCCTGGAGTTAGGCCAGACCATGGCCCGCTTCGGTGTGCAGGTGACCGTCCTCCAGCGCAGCAGCCGTCTGATCCCCGACCACGAGCCGGAGATCGCCCGGGCGCTCAAAGGATACCTGGAGAAAGAGGGCATCGGCGTGGTCGCCGGCGTGCAGGTGGAGCGCATCGAGCGGGAAGGCAACCAGCGGGTCGTCCACGCCTGCGTCCAGGGCCGCCCCATGGCCTACCGCGCCGGGCAGGTGCTGATGGCCCTGGGCCGCCAGCCCAATACCGCCGGCATGGACCTGGAAGCGGTGGGGGTGGAGCTGGACCAGAACGGCGCCATCATCGTAGATGGCCAGATGCGCACTTCCAACCCCGACATCTACGCCTCGGGCGACTGCACGATCAACCCGGAGTTCGTCTACGTGGCTGCGGCCGGCGGGGCCATCGCGGTCGAGAACGCCCTGACCGGCGCCGGCCGGGTGCTGGACCTGTCGGCCATGCCGGCCGTGATCTTCACCGACCCCCAGGTGGCCACAGTGGGGCTGACCGAGGCCCAGGCCCGGGAAGCGAGCTACGATGTGGAGACCAGCATGCTGCTACTGAGCTACGTGCCCAGAGCGCTGGCCGCCCGCGATACCCGGGGGCTGATCAAGCTGGTGGCCGACGGCGCCACGGGCCGGCTGCTGGGCGCCCACATCCTGGCCGCCGAGGCCGGCGAAGTGGTCCAGTCGGCCGTGCTGGCCGTCAAGTTCGGCCTGACCCTGGACGACCTGACCGGCACCCTCTTTCCCTACCTGACCCAGGTAGAGGGGCTGAAGCTCGCCGCCCAGGCTTTCAGCAAGGACATGGCCAAGCTGAGCTGTTGCGCGGCGTGA
>MNXL01000202.1:3310-6461 GCA_001871755.1 Anaerolineae bacterium CG2_30_64_16 | reverse complement strand
GTAGCCTGGGTGTCCTCGACGCGGGAGCCGACTGGCAAGCAGGCCGTGGCTGGGCGATCTACGATCCGGCCCAGATCACCCCGCAGGAATTGGCGGTCGCGGTCACGCCCTACTATCCCTCTATAGGCCTGCTGCGGTGTGGGGAGAACGGCCTGAGAAGCCGCTCAGTTGGGGCCGCACGATCATCGACAAGCGGGCGGATCTGGAGAGGGCGTTGGCGGACCTCATCACGAACCGGGGGAGCTGACAGCCCAGGCTCATGGGATCACGCCTGTCAGCCCGTCCAGGATGAAACTCACGCCAAAGAAGGCGAGAAAGAGGTCGCAAAGTAGCTTGACATTATTAAATTAGACAAATGTTCTAGAAAGTGCCGCATCTCAGCCCATTTTGGGACACCTGGACATGGAAAACGCCCCTTCGACAGCGGGGTTTTGTCCTTGTGACAAGCCTCAAATAGGGCAAATTGTAGAACACATGTGCAATTTAACAATGTCAAGGTAGGGGCCGCCGGGTACCAGCGCACTGCCCGGCCCGGCCAGCAGGATGCCCCGCCAGCCGGCCGAGGCACTCAACCAGCGTTGAACGAACTCCTGCGTCACCAGGGCCTGGGTCAGGCTGACCACCAAAAAGGCGGCCAGCAGGAGGGGGATGACGCTGGCCATGGTGAACGCAGCCTGCCGCAGCCCCTCTCAGACCAGGGGCAGGCCGCCCTGGCGCCAGGCGATGCCGGCCAGGAGCAGGGCCACGCCGCTCAGGGCCCACGGGGTGCGGTCAGGCCGTCGGGTCGTCTGTTGCATGGTCCGTGCTCCAGGCTCTGAATGCAGCAGTCGCCATGAAGAGCTGAGGCGCCTCCACGTAGATGCCGCGGGCCACCACGGCTGGCGTGCCGTCGGCCAGGCGAAGTTGGCTCTCAGCCCGCAGCGTGCGCTCTTCCCGGTCGGTCAGTTGTGCCGTCACGGAGACCGGCTGATTGAGGGGCACGGGGCGGCGGTAGTCCACGTTGAGGTTGACGGCCACCGCGGTATGGCCGGCCCGCCAGACGGCCGCGAAGTCCACGTGCCGCGGCAGCAGGCAAAAGGAGCCATTCTCCGCCCCGGCCACCACCTTGGCGACCTCCTCGTCCACCAGCACGGGGGTCGGCAGCAGCACCTTCAGCCTCATGGCCGCTCCCCCTCGTCAGTGCTCGGGATGAATGCCTCGTCCACCGTACCGATCATGTAGAGGGCCCGCTCCGGGTAGGCGGCGAATTCGTCGTTCAGAATGCGCTCGCAGCCGTCCAGCGCATCCTCTCGGCTCTCCAGGCGGCCGGGATAGCCGGTGGACTGCTCCGACGTGAAGAAGGGCTGGGTCAGGAAGCGCTCCAACCGCCGCGCCCGGTGGACGATCTGGCCTCTGGTTAAACACACTGGAACCCGCGACCAGGACAGTCGCGCTGGCTGCGACAACCAGCGGCGCAGTGACTTGGTCTATGCCGCCGTCCACAGCGATCGGGATGTGCAGGCCGCGAGCATCCAGCATGTTCCGCAGCCGGCGGATCTTGTCGACCTGACTGGCGAGAAACGCCTGGCCGCCGAAGCCAGGATTGACGGTCATCACCTGGATCAGGTCAGCCGAGTCCAGGACCTCTTCCAGGACAGTCAATGAGGCGCCCGGGTTGATGGCGACGCCCGCCTCGACGCCGAGCGCGCGGATGGCCTGCAACGCCCGATGCAGGTGCGGCGTCGCTTCCTGGTGGATGATAAGCCGGTCAGCCCCGGCCCGGACGAAGGTTTCCAGGTAGCGCTCGGGCTCGACGATCATCAGATGTACATCCGGCTTCAAGCGCACCAGCGGCCGCAGCGCGCTGACCACGTTCGGGCCGAAGGTCAGATTGGGGACAAACCGTCTGTCCATCACATCCACCTGGATCGCTTCAACGCCCGCCGCTTCCGCCGCGCGGACTTGCGCGCCGAGTTGGGTCAGGTCGGCGGATAAGATGGAGGGTTCGATGATAATCATGTTCTGTACTCGCCTTTTTCGGTTTGTGAGCGCCAGCCACCCTTCCGCAGTGACCATGGCGCCGAGCAGTGCGGCGCAGCGTGGCAGCCTTACCTTTGCTTGACGCTGCGGCTGGCCCGCTTCTTACCTGTTGCCCTCATGATACAAGGTGTGGCACAGCGCATCGAGGCGGGTGGCGCGCGGGATTTGTATTGAGGGACCGGGTGCGATGTTGCGGCCTGCACAGGCTATGGGGTAAGGAATCGTTCGCAGCGGGCGTCTGGTAGGTTAGTGCGCAACGTGGGCCGGCCCTGAATCCTTGCCTGGCGCACGTTGGCCATCCTTTAGCGAGGTGACTTGTGACGCTGCTTGCGACCGAGACAGATCACGGTTCAAATGAGGTGGGACTCGTCCCCGTGCAATCGCTCAGCGATAAGGCCAGACACGCCTGGCCCAAGCTGCTCGGCCTGGCCATCTGGCTGGCGTTGGTGGTTGCCTACTGGCAAACCACGCGTGCCAGCGGCATCACGCCGGCGCAGACGGTGCAGCGTCTGGTGGAATTCATGGGCAGCAGCGCGCTGGGCGTGGTTGTCTACGTGCTGGTGTACATGCTGCGGCCCGTGCTGTTCTTCCCGGCCACGCTGCTGACGTTGGCCGCGGGCTATCTGTATGGCCCGTTCTTCGGGGTTGCCATCGTCATGGTGGCCAGCAACCTGTCATCCATGGTGGCCCACACCATCGGTCGTTTCTTCGGCGCGGGCATCGTGGACCGGTCATCGGGCACGGGCGTGCTGCAGCAATACGCCGATCGCATGCGCCGCAACAGCTTCGAGACCGTCCTGATCATGCGCTTCATCTTCCTGCCCTACGACCTGGTGAGCTACTTCTCGGGCTTCATGCGCATCAAGTGGCAGGGTTTCCTGCTGGCGACGATCCTGGGCAGCATCCCCGGCACGATTTCCTTCATCATGTTCGGCGCAGCCATCGAGGGTGGGTTCACGGGAGCACTGCCACGCTTGAATGGGCTATCGTTGGCTGTGGCTGCGTCGATGTTCATACTCAGCCTTGGTCTGTCGCGCTGGTTCCGGCGCCGCGAGGCCCGGCGTGCAGCAGCCAGTTCTGAGGCTGCGTCCTGATCCTCGCGGTCTGTGTGCCGCCTACGCCGGGCGGAAGC
>MNXL01000202.1:0-3301 GCA_001871755.1 Anaerolineae bacterium CG2_30_64_16 | reverse complement strand
AAGCCCGTGCCGTCCGTCCTCACTTCGGTGCAGCTACCCCTGCGTCGCTCATTGTGTACGCACCACCAGCGGCATGAACACCGTATAGGGCGTGATGAGCCGCCCGTGGATATCCTGAAATGCAGTGCCATCTCGTTCGTGTTCCCAGGCGACCAGGTAATTGGTGGAGCCGCCAGCGATGGCCGGTTGGGTGCGACCCGCCGTCCAACTGGCGCTAACGATCACGAAATCGGCATCCATGGTCTCGTCGGGATGCACCGGACGGCCCATGATGCCGTACTTGGCGCTTGTGTACATTCGTTGCCAGGCCACCAGGTATTGATTCCCTGCCTGGTTGCAGGCCACGTCGGGCTCTCGGTCCGGAGAGGTGACATCGCCAATCTTATGCACCCCGGCCAGCGCGCCGTCCCCGCCGACGAAGCGCGCATAGATGGCGTCGTCGGTGCCTGTGCCCTGATATGCTTGCCAGGCCACCAAATATTTGTTGGGCCACCCGCAAACGGCTACGGCCGGATGAATCTCGGCGCCAGGCCAGCCGGCAATGCCGAATTCGCCCCCAAAGTTGCCGCCGAGATCGCCCTTCAACCGCATCCCAAAGATGTCCGCGCCGTTGTCGTACACCACCAGGTACTCGTTGCGCACTATGTTGTAAGTCACGTCGGGATTGACGCGGTTCTGCGTGGCGTGGTTGATCGTCAGAGTGCTGGCGCCGCCTGGGAAGGTCCCATCGGCAGCCTTGACCCGGCGTCCGCTGATGTACATGGGCGGTGTGCCGGCCTGATATTCGTTGTTCCAGACGACCAGGAACTCTTCCACGGCCCGGCCATAAGCCACCTTGGGATTCCATTGATGGGTGCTCCAGGAGGAGATGGAAAACTGGGTCAGGCTGGCGCTGGGGCCGTCCCAGGGAATAAAGCGCCCGTAGAGGTCCCAGTCGCTGCCGTTCCCCAAAAAGTCAACGACCCAGGCCACCAGGTAACGGTCGTTGACAGGATCATAATCCACGGACGGCTGGGCGCTGTCCCGGGTCGGGTTCCAGTAGACGGTGAATTCGCCCAACACCTGGCCCTGTTCGGAGACGCGTGCCGCCTCAATGCTGCGCGTGTTGAGGGGCCAGTTGTCGTGCCAGACCACCAGGTACTCGTGATGCTTCCAGTTGTAGGCGACCGAGGGCAAGAATTGCGCATCGTCGTGGGCCGAAATCGTAATCTCGCCGCTCAGATGCGGCCCGGCGCTTGCTTCCGATGCGTCGGCAGGGAGCGACCGCGCCTGTCCATTCACCGGGACGATGAGCATGGCGATCGACAGCCCCAGTGCCGTTACGAACGCAAATAGACGTGCCCTTTTCATCATCGTTCTCCTTATCTTCTGAATTGAACGCATTTTGCGCCAGTACGGAGTGGCCTACGATGAGACAGCGTTCTTGACGGTCATGGGGTGGACTTGCTCGCTTCTACTGTGTTGCCATACACCCCCATATTGGCCCGACCGCCGTTGGGGCTGGGTTCGCTGGCATAGACAGACGCCGGGTCGCCAGCGTCGATGGCCGGGCTGTGTTGGCCGTCCACTACCCATGCCCCGCTGCCCCCATTGGCCGCCGGGTCCCAGCGACCGCCTGTAGAGCGCAGGTGATAGTCGTGGTTGGCCGCATCGGCAAACAGAGGATTGGCAGAGAAATTGCCTGCTCCCGATGTCCCCTCCTCCGAGAGCGTGTACGTGGCCGCCAACTGGGACGTTGCGTCCACCCAGAAATCATCCCCGCCGTTGCCCCAAAAGATGCTGTTCTTGACGATGACGTCGGAATTCCTCTCCACGAACACGCCATTGCCGCCGAGGGCAGTGGGGCAGTTGTGGCTGGCAACCGTGCTGTGGATCACGCTTACCTGTGAGCCGAGATCGCCCAGGCCGTCGACATAGACCCCCACGCCCCCCGTCTGCGTACACTGGTTGGCGTAGATCAACTCGTGGTCGAGCACGGCCTGTGCCCCGTCGTCGATGAAGACGCCGCTGCCGATGGAAGGCGCATAGTTGTCGGTGATGAGATTGTAGGCCAGGGTGGCAGCGCTGCCTGCGCCGAAGATGACGATCCCGCCCCCCCAACCGTAGCCCAGTGCCCGCCCCACCTCATTCCCCACGATCCGGTTATGGGAAATCTCGACGTTCGGCGCAGCAATGTAGATACCCCCGCCGTGGTCACTGACGCCCATGTTCCCCTGCACGGTGTTGTCGCGTATGACCACGACGCCGCCATCAATGCCGATGCCACCGCCCCGGCCAGATGTGTTGTTTCGGATGAGATTATCGAGGATGGAGATGTCCGAACCTTCGCTGAAAATGCCGCCGCCGATGGTCTCCTCCGCCGGTGGTGCCGCGGCTCGCGTGTCGTTGTTCTCGATGATGTTGTGCGAGATGGTGGGCGCTCCCCCCTGGGCATAAATGCCGCCCCCCACGTAGCCATATTCCGGTTCGAGACTGCGCGTGCCGCCGGTGACGCGGAAGCCGTCCACGGTGCTGGCGCCGGCATCGATCAGCGTGACCACCGAATCCTGGCCATCGCCTTGGAGGTGAGTCGTGTTGGCCGCAGGGTCGCGAACACTGAAACTGCCGCCAGCGCCGCTGGCGTAGTCTGACGCGTTACCCCCCACGTACCCGCCATAAAGGTGTACTGTTTTGGTCTGCACGCGGATATTCTGCGCATACGTTCCTGCCGCCACGGCGATGACGTCACTGCTGGAGGCCGCGTTGATCGCCTCCTGCACGCTGTTGTACGGATACTGGGCGCTGCCGTCCTCCGTGCCAGTGGTGTTGTCGTCGTCCACAAAGAGGTCGGGGACTATCGGTGCGCCGGTGGACGTCGGGGTCGGTGTGGCTGCATTGGTCGGCGTGCGCGTCGGCGTGGGCGTCGAACCGGTGGGCATCGCCGTGGGTGTCCGCGTGGGCGTACGGGTCGGGGTGGCGGTGGCAGTTGGCGTGAGAGTCCGAGTCGGGGTGGGCGTCACCGTAGGCGTGCGGGTGGGCGTCACGGCTGCGGGCAGGTAGCCGCGCATGACTGTGGGCAGATAGGTGAAGATGGACAGGATGCCGCTTTCCGGGTTGAAACGCAGGACGCCCTGGTCGTTGGCAGCATAGTACGCGCCGTTGTCCGCCCGCACAGTGACTTGGCGCACACCGTTTTGCAGGGAGGTTGTGACCGCATAGCGCTGGTTCGGGATCAGATCGAAGAGCAGGTTGAGGCTGAGGGCCGTGGTGGGCGTGTACGCATAGGTGACCGCGCCGGCAGGGGCCGCGCCGTCCTGCGCCG